>CAXBNB010000466.1:0-4328 GCA_963976505.1 uncultured Reichenbachiellaceae bacterium | reverse complement strand
CGTCTTCCGCTGAAGCTATTCCTCCTACACCTATAAGTGGGATTTTACCATTGGATTTTTCACTCAAATAGCGAATTACCTCAGTGGATCTTTTAGCCAATACCGCCCCACTCAAACCTCCATTGCCAATTCCTTCAACTGTCTCTTTGTCTGTTAACAAGTCGCTACGATCGATGGTGGTGTTGGTAGCGATAACGCCCGATATTTTAGTTTGGTTTACAATCTCAACAATATCATCTAATTGCTCATTGGTCAAGTCGGGAGCTATTTTCAGCAGTATAGGTTTAGGTGATTTCTTTTTATTGTTTTCATCCATCAACGTTTGCAGTAGCTTCATCAACGGCTCCTTTTCTTGCAGCTCCCTCAGTCCGGGAGTATTGGGAGAGCTGACATTTACCACAAAATAATCTACGTGATCAAACAGCTCATGGAAACAAATCAAATAATCGTCAATTGCATTTTCATTTGGCGTCAACTTGTTTTTACCAATATTTCCTCCCACCAAAACTTTGGATTTTCTTTTGGTCAGTCGGTTTTTGATGGCCTGTACTCCGTCATTGTTAAAGCCCATCCGATTGATGAGTGACCTATCCTTAGGAAGACGAAACATTCTTGGTTTTGGATTGCCGTCTTGAGGCTTGGGTGTCACTGTGCCTATTTCTATAAATCCAAATCCAAAAGAAGACATCACATCAATGGCTTCTGCATTTTTGTCTAAGCCAGCAGCCAACCCCACAGGGTTTTTAAACTTTAATCCAAACAGTTCTTTTTCTAGTGAAGGATGCTGATAATCTGAAAACAACCGAATCAACTGGCGCAAACCAGGCACAGCCTTTATTGCTTTCAACAGTGAAAAAGTGAAGTTGTGGGCTTGCTCAGGAGCCATTAAAAACAGAAAAGGACGAATAACATTCTTATACATACCAGTAATTTTTCAGCTGACAAAACTATCTCAAACTTTTGAGCATATCGAATTAAAAAGCAGATCAATTTTCAAATCGTCAAGGTCTAGGGGTTTGTCGAAATATAGCTTGAACCTGTCGAATTAACTTTCTTTCCCAAAATGATCTATCTACTTTTAATCTGGTTTTTATCTTAACATAATTTGATCATGGAAATACAAATACAAAAGAAATGTACAACAGAAACACCTGAAGTCCTTTATCATCACCAGGGTATTGTTGCTCACTTTTATGGGCCTGATGATTTTAGGATTGAGAATATTGTCTCAACTATAAAAACAGAATCGACTTCAGCTTCGGGGATGAAAATCTCTGATGACTTGTTGTAAATAGTCTCTGTCTAAGTGGGTGTAAATTTCAGTAGTAGTTATTGACTCGTGTCCAAGCATGTCCTGAACAGCCCTAAGATCAGCTCCTCCTTCTATCAAGTGTGTAGCAAAAGAATGCCTAAATGTATGTGGGCTAATTCTCTTTTCCATTCCAATAGCCAACGCCAGGTTTTTTATGATGGTAAAGATCATCACCCTAGTCAATCTAGCCCCCCTGCGATTCAAAAAAACGTATGACTCATTGCCCGGCTTAATGTCCAAATGACACCTGAAATGGTCGATGTACAAATTGATATGCTTCAATGCATGGCTGCCAATCGGCACCAACCTCTCTTTACTTCCTTTACCTGTCACCCTTAAAAAACCCACATCCTCCATAATGTTGTTCCGTTTTAGCCCTGTTAACTCAGAAACCCTCAAACCAGAACTATAAAGTGTTTCCAACATGGCTCTGTTTCTTTGCCCTTCAGGTTTTGATAAATCTATAGCCGCTAAAAGTGCTTCGATTTCCAAAAGATTGAGGGTGTCCGGTAGCTTTCGCCCCAGTTTTGGTCCTTCAATCAACTCTGATGGATCTTTGTCTAAATCACCTTCAAAAAGTAAGTATTTGTAAAAAGATTTGATACCTGAAATAATCCGCGCCTGAGAATGAACCGACATCCCCAGTTCACTGATGTATTCTATCAAGTTGCGAATGTCAGTGTCTTGCACCTCCAACGGTCCTTTGTCTGATCCTATCAAATCTAAATGCTGCTGTAGCTTTTTTACATCCATTACATACCCTTCCACAGAATTGCTGGCAAGAGACCTCTCTAGTTGCAGGTAGGATTTGTATTGTTTGATATGTAAATTCCAGGACATACTTTGCTCATTAAGGTTTCAAAAACAATGCGTCAAAAAACACATATAATACACTCTATAACATTGAATCCTTTAAGGTTATCACAAATTGATGGAACAAAATCAATTAATTATTCAAATGTGAATAAATTTGAGCTTAAAGTAATTAAAAGTAAAAGCAATTTACACACTTAACGATTGTGATGAAGATATTAATTCTCAATGGGCCAAACCTGAACTTACTTGGTAAACGTGAGCCTGAAATTTATGGCAGCAACGATTTCGAATCTTATTTCGAAAAACTCAAAGGGGAGTTTCCAGCCATAAGCCTTGAATACTTTCAGTCCAATCATGAAGGTGCTATCGTTGATAAAATCCAGGAAGTCGGTTTTGAATATGATGGGATTGTACTCAATGCAGGAGCTTATACTCATACATCGGTTGCCATTGCAGATGCGATCAAGGCTATCAAAAGCCCAGTAATCGAGGTGCATATCTCAAATATATTTACCAGGGAAGAGTTTCGTCACCATAGTTTTATCAGTCCTGTCAGCGTTGGTATTATTTCAGGATTTGGATTGAACAGTTATAAACTGGCAATAGCACACTTGACAGAAGCAAAAT
Organism: uncultured Reichenbachiellaceae bacterium; assembly: GCA_963976505.1. GTDB lineage: Bacteria > Bacteroidota > Bacteroidia > Cytophagales > Cyclobacteriaceae > CAXBNB01. Next base: position 1,573 of record CAXBNB010000466.1, on the reverse strand, counting down.
AGGCTCTTGTGAACTAAGATTTTTTCCAGAGAAAATTTTACTTTGATTTATAAATTGGAAACTGCAATAATTTACTCTTGATAATACAAGTCGAATGCTTTAGCTTCGCACAAAATTTAAAAAGATAAACCTGCCTTCTTTGGGTTATCACAAAACACCGGTCAGACAGACTAAATTTTGAAGATGCACAGAGTTGGATAATTTCTAAAAAAATGAACATTCACGAATATCAGTCAAAGGAAATATTAAAGGGATATGGAGTTGCTATTCAAGAAGGAATAGTAGCAGACAGTCCGGCCAAAGCAGCAGAAGCTGCCAAACAGCTAAAACAAGAAACTGGAACTGAGTGGTTTGTGATCAAGGCACAGATACACGCAGGAGGCAGAGGAAAAGGAACAGTGAATGAAACAGGTTCGCATGGAGTAGTACTAGCAAAAAGCCTCGATGAAGTACCTGTAAAAGCTGAAAAAATTCTGAAAGGTACATTGGTGACGCACCAAACAGGACCTGAAGGAAAAGTAGTGAACAAAGTGCTGATTGCTCAGGATGTTTATTATCCAGGTGCTTCAGAGCCTAAAGAATTCTATTTAAGTATTTTACTTGATAGGGCAAAGGGCTGCAATGTAATCATGGCTTCTACCGAAGGTGGAATGGACATTGAAACAGTAGCTGAAGAAAGTCCTGAGAAAATCGTGAAAGAATGGATTAACCCTAGTGTTGGTCTTCAGGGATTTCAAGCAAGAAAAGTAGCATTCGCATTGGGTCTTGAAGGAGACGCATTCAAAAATATGGTGAAATTTATTTTCTCCTTGTACAAAGCATATTTAGGCACTGATTCATCAATGTTTGAGATCAATCCTGTGTTGAAAACATCTGATGATAAAATAATAGCAGTGGATGCCAAGGTAAACCTTGATGACAATGCGCTATTCAGACACAAAGACCTTCAGGAATTGAGAGACTTATCTGAAGAAGATCCTTCAGAAGTAGAAGCAGCTGAATCTGGCTTGAACTATGTGAAGCTTGACGGTAACGTTGGCTGTATGGTGAATGGCGCTGGTCTAGCAATGGCTACTATGGACATCATCAAGTTGTCAGGTGGTGAGCCAGCCAACTTCTTAGATGTAGGAGGGGCTGCAAATGCCAAAACCGTTGAAGCTGGTTTCAGAATCATCATGAAAGATCCTAATGTCAAAGCCATACTCATCAACATATTTGGTGGTATCGTAAGGTGTGACAGAGTGGCTAGTGGAGTAGTTGAGGCATACAAAAACATTGGAGAAATTAGTATTCCGATTATAGTGAGACTTCAAGGCACCAATGCTGAAGAAGGCGCTAAAATCATAGAAGAATCTGGATTGAAAGTTTATTCTGCCATCGTATTGAAAGATGCTGCCAATAAAGTAGCAGAATTGATAGGGTAACTTCAGAAGTTTAAGCATTAAGTTTATATTAAAACTTAATGCTTAAATTTTAATATAAAGCATGCGTAGTTCAACTATAGGATACCTGCCAGCCGGCCATAGCCGTCAGGATAAGATCGCAATCGGCTGTATATTAGTTAATTATGGAT
>CAXBNB010000465.1:0-4329 GCA_963976505.1 uncultured Reichenbachiellaceae bacterium | reverse complement strand
GAAAGCCCTACTAAAGATGGGTTTGAAAAAGTAGAATATCAGGTAAGCAGAAACGAACATGGACTATTAGTTCCTTCTAAGGAATTAACAGACAAAATAGGCTATAAAAAAATAGCCTTACCAGTTTCTAAGGATGAAGTTGGGGCAAGTTATTACAACAAAGAATTCCCGGACCCAGCATTCTCAAGTGGTAGTATGATCAATGTGGAACCTGGAACAAACACTATAATAGAAGCTTTGAAAACTGCTAAAGCAGGTGATGTGTTGATGCTAAAAAACGGTGGCGAGTATTTACAAACTAAAGATGTGGTAATCAACAAACCGATTACTATCAAAGCTAGTACTGGGGCAAAAGCCAAGGTACTTTCTCAGAAAGCAAGTTTTTTCAAAATCGAGAATAAAGGAATGTTAGAACTGGAAAACCTTTTGATTGATGGGGCAGAGTCACCAGATCAGCCCGGCAATAATGTGGTGAGTACAAGTAAATATTCTATGACACATAATTATAAATTGTTAGTTAGGAATTGTGAAGTGGTAGATTTAGATGTAAACCATACATTTGATTTCTTGAAAATCTATAAAAATACATTTGCTGACTCTGTGTTAATTGAAAATACCACTATGACCAATGTCACTGGATCAGTCATGTCTTTCGACAAAGAAGTAGAAGATTTGGGTATCTACAATGTGGAGAATGTGGTGGTGACCAACAGTACTTTCAAAGACATTCAAGGTGCAGTGGCAAATATTTATCGTGGCGGTACGGATGAAAGTACTTTTGGGCCTATTGTGAGAATATCAGGAAATGAATTTCAGAATGTAGGGAAAGGGAAACGCAATAAAGTAGCTGCTTCGATCAAATTACATGGTGTTCAGAATGCCATTGTGAAAAATAGCAAGTGGACAGAGAGTGCACCATTGACACTATTCCTGACCAATGGAGAACCAATCACAATTATTAAAGATTGTGAAATGAAAGGAACTGACAAAATTGTTTCTAACAATGAAGAGTATTCAACTGAAAATATTACTTACATCAACTAATGAAGTTTTTTCTAAACATATTGACCCGAAAAAACCTGATGCTGGCCGCTGCAGTGGCTGTCACAATAGCCTGTGAGTCTCCAATTCAAAAAGAGGCTTCAGGCAAAGTTGATGTTGCTCATCCGAATCTTATTTTAACCACTGATGGGGTGGATTTGATGCGTTCTAAGGTGGGTACTCTTCCACTTTTCGATAGCACACTTGAGTTGGTTCAGGAAGAAGTAGATGTTGAAATTAAGCTTGGAATAGACGTTCCAATCCCTAAAGATTTGGCAGGAGGTTATACGCATGAGCGCCACAAAGCCAACTTCTTCACAATGCAAAAGGCAGGAGTGCTATTTCAAATTACTGGAGAAGAAAAGTATGCAGTTTATATCAAAGATATGCTTTTGGCTTATGCTGAAATCTATCCGACTTTGGGCAAGCACCCCGCAAAGCGCTCTTATGCCAGAGGGAAGTTCTTTTGGCAATGTTTGAATGATGCCAATTGGTTAGTTTATACCAGTCAGGCATACGATTGCATTTACAACTGGTTGGATGAAGGTACCATAAACAAACTGAATGCAGAGCTATTTAGACCCTATGCTGATTATATCTCTATTGAGAATCCAAGGTTTTTCAATCGCTTACATAACCACAGCACTTGGGGAAATGCAGCTGTAGGAATGATTGGATTGGTTATGGATGATGATGAGCTTATTGATAGGGCGCTTTATGGATTTGATATTGAAGATGCTGTTGATTTAAAAACTGACAATGACGGAGGAACTCTTAATTTGAAAGGTTATAAAGAAGGTGGATTTCTAGCTCAGATAGATCATTCCTTTTCGCCGGATGGGTATTATACTGAAGGGCCGTACTACCAACGCTATGCCATGTATCCATTTCTTATTTTCGCTCAAGGACTGGCGAATAAAAAACCGGAATTAGAGATTCTTGATTATCGAAACGGACTTTTGATAAAAGCTGTTTACGCGCTTATTAACCAAACCAATGCACAAGGAGAATTCTTTCCAATAAATGATGCTCAGAAAGGAATGTCGTTGGCCTCTCGGGAACTTGTGCATGCTGTAAGCATGGCTTACTATTACGGTGGCAAGGATGCCGGATTGCTTTCCATTATTGAGCAACAAGGTAGAGTGCCATTAAATGATTCTGGGCTTGGTGCAGCCAAGGGAATAGCAGAAAACAAGGCTGAAAAATATACTTATAAGAGCATGCAACTTAGTGATGGAGCGGCAGGAGATGAAGGAGCAATTGGAATCATCCGTGCAGATAATTTGACTCTTGTCATGAAATATGCCAAACATGGAATGGGACATGGTCATTTTGATCGTTTGGGTTTCTTGTTATATGATGGGCATGGTGAAGTGATTCAGGATTATGGTTCCGCACGGTGGGTTAATATTGAACATAAAGATGGTGGTGGATACCTAAAAGAGAATCACAGTTGGGCAAAGGAGTCTATAGCTCACAATACTTTAGTGGTCAATAAAGATTCTCATTTCGATGGAAAAGTTAAGGAGGCAGATAATTCACCAGGAACACCATATTATTTTTCATCTGATGACAATGTAAAAGTTGTAAGTGCTAAGGAGTTGAAGGCTTATGAAAGTGTAGAGATGCAACGTACTATGGCAGTTGTGGATATTAAAGAATTAGAAAATCCATTGATTATAGATCTATTTTCCGTTCAGGCTCCTATGGGAACCAGATACGATTTACCTATCTACTACAAAGGGGAGTTGATGTCCACCAATCAGAAATTCCAGACCAATAATACGCTTGAACCAATGGGTACAAATGATGGGTACCAGCACCTGTGGCAGGAGGCTCAAACAAAATTTGATGGTGATGTATTTAGGTTTACTTGGTTCAATAAAAAGAACTTCTTCACAATGAACTCTGCGATTCGTAGGGGAGACGAAGGAATATTGACACGAATTGGTGCCAATGACCCAAATTATAATTTACGTCGAGATCCAGGTCTAATTCAACGCAGAACAGCTGAAAACACTCTTTTTGCAAGTTTGTATGAAATTCATGGACGGTATGATTACTCAGATGAAATTCCGATCAATGCTTTCACATCTATCGCTGATTTGGATGTGTTACATGAATCTGCGGAATATGTAGCCATTAAGTTTCAACTGAAAAGTGGTGAGACATATCAGTTTGCATTCTCACTCAATGATGACAATGAATCAATGAATCATTCAATAGATACATCACTAGGACAATTGAGCTGGACTGGTGTTTATAATTTTAGAAAAATAAATAATTAAAAAATGAAAAGATACAGCGACAAATACATAATTAATAGTGAAATGGAATGGGAAGAATTGGGTGGAGGAGTGTCCAGAAAAATGCTTGGCTATGACAATCAAATCATGATGGTATTGGTCAAGTTTGAAAAAGGTGCGTTGGGTTCTCCACATCAGCACTTCCATACACAAGCAACTTATGTGGCTGAAGGAAAATTTGAATTTGAAATTGACGGTGTGAAGCAAATAGTCAATGGTGGAGATGGTGTTTACATCGAACCAAACTTACTACATAGCGCAGTTTGCCTAGAGGCTGGACTACTGATTGACACATTTAGCCCCGTAAGAGAAGATTTTCTTGACGGGTCAGGTGTAACCTATTTTAGTAAAAAATAATTAACTACAAAACCAACTACTGATGAAAATAAAAGGACTAAGATGGTGGGTAATAGCCTTGATAGCTCTGGCTACCGTAATCAATTATATTGATAGACAATCCATGAATGTGCTGTGGCCAGAAATTTCAGAACAATTATATCCAGACAAGTCAAGTGATGAACGAAAGGAGATTTACTCATGGATATCAATTATTTTCGTTTTTTCCTATGCATTTGGACAAGCTATTTTTGGTAAAATATTCGATTGGATAGGAACTCGTCTGGGATTTGCACTTTCAATCGGAGTTTGGTCGATTGCCACTGCCATGCATGCGGTAGCGAGATCATTTATGGGATTTGCTTTATTCCGATCTATTTTGGGGATAGCAGAAGCAGGTGCCGCCAAAGGAAATGCAGAGTGGTTTCCAACAAAAGAACGTGCATTTGCCCAAGGTTTGTTTAATTCAGGAGCTGCAATAGGAGGTATCATTTCAATCCCTCTCATAGCATTTTTATCTATTTATTTTAGCTGGCAAATGATATTTGTTTTGGTGGGGGTAGCTGGTTTGCTTTGGCTTTTGCCTTGGATGTATTTGGTCAAATCACCACCTAAAAGTCATCCTTGGATATCTGAAGAAGAGCGT
>CAXBNB010000464.1:0-4332 GCA_963976505.1 uncultured Reichenbachiellaceae bacterium | reverse complement strand
TACCTGATCAATGGGAAGACAGGATGGGCCTGGGTGGATGCCATAGCCGATCAAATGAAGCACCCTGCTTGGGATGGCTTTACATTTTACGATTTCATTTTCCCGCTTTTTCTTTTCATCTCCGGGGTTTCATTGAGTTTTTCTTTAAGTAAAAACCTTACATCAGGGGCTTCTAATAAGGAGCTGTACAAAAAAGCCTTTAAAAGAATGATGATCCTGATCGTACTCGGGATTATATACAAAAACGCTCCGTTACCATTGTTTGATCCTTCCAACATTAGGTTTGGAAGTGTCCTTGGTCGAATTGGTATCGCTACATTCGTTACCACCATCATTTGTCTGAATAACTCACAAAAGCAACGACTGCTTTGGGCAGGAGGAATACTGCTTAGCTATTATGCTGCACTTTATCTTATCCCTGTACCCGGTTACGGTATGGGAGATTTGTCTTTTGAAGGCAACCTAGTTGGCTGGCTGGACAGAACCATTATGCCGGGAAGGCTGAAGCAAGATGGCATCTATGATGAATTGGCTTTCCTTACCCAGTTTCCGGCATTGTGCCTCACTATATTAGGCGCTTGGGCAGGGGATATATTGCGCTCTCAAAGTACTGAAAGCAATAAAAAACTATCTCATCTTATCCTGATAGGAGTGTCAGGGATAGCCTTGGGACTTATATGGAGTTTGCATTTTCCGATCAACAAACACCTTTGGACAAGTTCATTTATTTTGTTGACGGGAGGAATGGGATTTTTGATTCTGACGCTCTTTTACTGGATCATAGATGTGATGGGCTATTCGAAATGGGCATTCTTTTTCAAAGTAATAGGAATGAACTCATTGGTGATATATTTTGCCAATGCATTCATCAATTTCAATTACACCTCTCAAAAAATTTTCGGAGGATTGTTAAGTGTTTTCGACGAAAAATGGCATGAAATATTGGTATCAGTGGGAGCAATGGGATTGGTATGGCTGTTCCTGTACATCCTTTACCGCAATAAGCTGTTTGTGAAGATTTAGATCATTTTACACATAACTTTAAGTTGCCATTTAGACGCAGGAGTAATGTTTTAGGCCAACTAGGTTCGGCTGCCCACTATCCTATAATTTAATTTAATCCGCTTAGTCTATGTTGTCATCCTGACGGAGGAAGGATCTCTTTTCTAATCAGATCCTTCCTCCGTCAGGATGACAAGGCGATTTTCTAAGCCCTATAGCTATTAGTTAGTTAGGGAGATGTTAAACCAAAGAGTGGAGATTATTCCCAATCAGTGTCCTCTAGGGTAAATATTTGACTTACTTCTACTTCGAAAATTTTGGCTAAGCGCAATGCTAAAACAGTAGAGGGAACGTATTTACCCAACTCCATGGCATTGATGGTTTGCCTACTTACTTTAGCCAATTTGGACAGTTCAGCTTGGGTGATGTTTTTTTTCGCCCTTTCTACTTTTATACTATTCTTCATAATCAACCGCCTTGTTTAATTTATACACTAGCCAATTGAATCTGACAATAAAAACCAATAGAATGGTAAACATATTGCAGATCATTATTTGAAGAAAAGCTATTTCAAATACAAAAGCAATGGCCAGAACTAGAATACCATAATTTACATAAGTTGCCCATACCAAGGATTCAATACGGATTTTAGCAATGAATTCATCTTCTTGCTTTTCTTTAGAAAAACCAACCAATATAGAACTGACGATTATTAGAATGCTCAATACTTCGTCAAAAATATTAGTTTTAACTAATCCAAACAGTTTTTTGTCTCCAAAAAGTTCATCAATGAATATAGCCGGAACATTGATTGTTAGAAAACTTGGTGGTTCAACTCCCAGTGTTATTATGATGCCAACAATCACAGAAGGAATAAGTACAAACCAACCAATTTTTTTGTACTTATTTGGAAATAGATATTTGAATTTCATGAGAATGTGTTTTAATGTTTGATTCGAATGTATTGATTATTTTACATAAAGTCAAATAAACTTTACATTAAGTGTAAATAATCTGACAAAATGGTGATCTTGACACTTGTTGCACACATCACCTTTGGAGATAGTTCTCGCCATACCTGTCAGTTTTAGACTTTAACATCCTGATATAGAAAAGGAAATACTTAGATTCTATAGATCTTTCACTTCTTGGGCTGTTTCCTTGTCACACTGAACGCAGTGAAGTGTCTCAATTTGACTCTTATTGTAGGAAGTGCCTGTTTCAAAAACACAAATAATCCATTAGATTTGGTGTGGGCATAAGATAAATAATGAGCATGCTTATTATTCAATCGTTATGCCCAATTTAACAAACACCACCAAGAATGAGTTGGAGAAAATATGAAAAAGAGATTCTAGAATATTTTCAGGAAACCTATCCTGATACTGAGATTCTATTTGACCAGAAAATTCAAGGTAAATATTCAAAAGTTAACCGACAAATTGATATTTTAATAGAAGGAGAAATTGCGGGATACCAAATTAGAATAGCAGTTGATTGTAAGTGTTTTTCAAAAAATATCGATGTAAAACAAGTTGAAAGCTTTTGCTCAATGGTGGAGGATATAGAAGCTCATCAAGGAATTTTAATTACTAAAAAAGGTTTCTCAAAAGCGGCAATTAATAGAGCTCACTATGGAAATCAAAAAGTTGAATTAGATATAATAAATTTCGATGAACTTAAAAAATTCCAAAGTTTTACAGCATTTCCTTATGTAGGTCATTTTAGCGTAATTGTACCTGCTCCTTTTGGTTGGGTTTTAGATTTGGTTGATAAGATAAATTCATTTGCCTCAATACATCAAAGAGGATTGACTTTAAAAGAAGCTCAAAAACGAAATGAATGGATGTATATGCAATTTTGGGTAAAAGAAGAACCTGTTGTTGATATTGAGTCATTAATTACGATTCAAAATGACAACATACTTCAAGCTGACTCTAAATCAAAATTTACTTATAATAATGTGCTTAAAAGAAGTGATGGTTGTCCAACTAAAATTAGAATTGCAGAAATTCCAAGTTATCCTGCGTTAGAGATTACTGGTTTTGTTGAATTTGAAAAGCACATTTTTTTTATTATACTTTTTACACCCTCTGAACTTTTAAGTAAGAATCTAAGGAAACTACAGCATATTTTGAAAGTTGCGATTCCTGTAAAAATGAATTTTGATAATACCAGAGTGATTAATCAATGTTTAGCAGCCATTGAAACATCTACTGATAATGAAGAAAAAGCAGATTATTACTTTCAAATAGGAAAATGGTATAAAGAAATGGATGATTTAGAGAGAGCCTTTGAAAGCTATGAAAAAGGAATAAATTGCTTTCCAACTCATTATACATATCTGAAAAAAATAATTAATGAAGCATTAATACAAAATTTGGAAAATGAAGCTCTAAAGTATTCAAATCAACTATTTGAAATTGAGCCAACAAACCCAAGAGTTCCTCAAGACTTAATCGACATTTACTTCAATCAACAGAAACAAGACTTATTAATTACTTTTTTTGAAAACTTTATTGGAAACAATAATCAGAATGAAACTTTAGGTAATTTATTTTTTCATCTGGCTTTAGTTTATTTGAACATAGAAAACAAAAATAAGGCTGACTTGCACATGAAAAATGCAAAAGAACATTTTGGAAAAGTTCTTCCTAAGAATCATACTGTTTTTAAGACAATAAAAGACTATGAAAAAGGAAAAACTGGGCATAACATTTTGTATAAGTAATTGCAGGTAATATGGTAAATATTAAGTTTTCTAGCCCGTTCAAACTGTCTAGCGGTTTGACAGGAAACTACAACGCAATCTGCCACTTCTCATACAATTTACCGTTCATAAGAACACCTCATATTTCTAACCAATTGAAAATTATAAGCAACAAAAAACAAGTGAATCAAGATTTCAAGAATATCAATAGGAAGTTTTTTTATAGCCCTGTGCAGTAGATTGAAGAAACATGAATAGACGAGATGATATAAACGACAAGAACTTTCAAAAGGAGCTAAGAGGGGATTTTGTGCGAGATGGATTCATCTTTTTTCCAAGTTTTTTGAATGAACAAGAGATTAAGATAGTTCAAACGAAAATGACTGAATTTATTGATAAGAAAGTTGCTGGAATGCCGGAAAAGGAAGTGTACTATGAAGACAAGAATGACAAGAGTACATTGAAACAATTGCAGAAGCTATTTGACTATGATCCGTTTTTCTTTGACATGATGTTTGGTAGCAGGTTTGAAAAACTTGCATCTATTTTACTGGATGATCAAGTGCATGGGAAAAACATCCAGTGGCCTATGTTCAAACTGCCACCGAAGTCATCGGCTC
>CAXBNB010000463.1:0-4343 GCA_963976505.1 uncultured Reichenbachiellaceae bacterium | reverse complement strand
ATATATATTATCACCCGGCAGCCAGTTTGTTATATCTGCCTTGGTAGATATAACCTCTTCCATTTCTCTATTTTTTAGTTTGAGTGCCAGTACATAATTCTTATAACAAGGGGCTACTCCTTTATTTTCCCACCAGGTTGTAAAATCCAACTTGCTATTTACCTGAACAGTTTTGGGGTAAGTAAACCTTCTCAATACTAACCTATACCCCATTTTATTAAGCCAATCATCAATTAACGGTTTCCATTCTTCAGGTACTTCTGATGATTTTCCATTAAAAGAAGAAATATGCCATTTCAAACTCTGATCAATAATATACTTAACTTCATCTATGGTAAATCCCTGATTCTCTTGTGAGTCGATTGCCTCATTTTTTCGTGAATTTAATGAACCGCTTTTCCATGTTTGGAAAGTTCCGCAAATTTCAAAACTAACATGCCCCGTCTTCCAGGCATCCTGCATATCATATTCGATAATTGTTTGCGGATAGTAATCATACATATGTGTCCAGCCGTTCTGTTCATCTGCCCAGAAACCTATGTCACCCAAACAATCCTGTCTCCACCCTACGTTTGCTCTTGAGGTAATGTATTCATTAACCTTCGTCCCGCTTAACAAAACAACAAGCGGTGTTTTAGTAAAGGATTCAATATAGGGGTCAAGCAATGCCTTAATGGTTTTATCGGAGAGTAAATTAGAGCCTCCCCCTTCACCAGCCCACCCTACAATCGAAACATCAACATTTTCCAGATCAGGATGACCATCATATCGCTCTCCCAGTGCACGGATCATATTTCCGAAATAATAGGCATAATCTGGATTCTCAGGATCGGCTGGCCATTTTACGTCTTTAAATTCCCTCTGGGGGCCAACCAGTTCCCTGTACCAACCAGGGACGTCATCTTGTGGCTCACCTTTATAGGGCGATATTCGCAACGCCAATGTCTGCCCATGCTCATGTGCCAATTTTAAAAGCTCATCGATATAGTCCCACCTATATTTTTCTTTTTCGGGTTCAATAGCATTCCACGATATTCTGAAATAGGCAATTGATGAACCAGGTTGGTTTTTATTCTCCAAAACTTGTGGTGGATTACTATACCTTTCAATATGTACCTTTCTCAACACATCCTGGTTAGCTGTATGGTTATCACCATTAAACATTTGGAATGTAGTAAATCCAATACCAGGGTTGATTAAAACATCGTCTATTTCCTGAGGCCTGATAACTTTTATATGCTCGGGAATTTGTGCTACTAAAGGTAAAGAAAAGACTGTATACAAAACGATTATGCTAATCCTTAACTTTCTGTTACCATTTTTTTTCATACAATAAAACTTTAATATCGAATTCTGTTTTTATGACAAATAACAGTTTTACTTTTTATCTAGTTCGAAAACATTGTCCGAATGCATACTCGACCTTACAAGGGGTCTTAGGTATATCTTCTGATCCCCTTTTCTCAACCTCTCAGATATGCCGTCCGTAAACTCTTGTGCAAACTGGCTTTTGTAGCACTGCATTGCTTTTATGGCATTTTCACGGTCTGCCTCTGTATAAGATACCTGAGTGGTCAGGTAAGCGTCAGCTACTCCTCTCAAAACCTTCTTGTCTTCATCATCGATATGTGACGATGGTGTCGCCACATAATAGAGTGCCTTGGTTTTATTCCAAATTTTACTCAAATAAACTTGTGTAATAGAAGCACCCACTATCCTGTGGTCCATGTGATTTGATCCTCCATCAGGACCCCAGGTTATGATGACATCAGGTTCTATTTTAGTAACCAGACTATCCAACTTTTGCATGATCTCCTGTATGTAAGGGACATGACCAAAAAAACCACCCTTAAGCTTCAACTGGTCATGATAACCCATCCAGATTGGTTTTTCAATACCCATATTCATGGCTGAACAATTCACCTCTTCATTTCTCAGTACCGTCAACTCATCCCCAGGTTTTAGATCCGTTTGTCCGGTACCATAACGCCCGTCGGTCACGGTGACCAACTGTACCGTTGCTCCTTCACGAGCATATTTTGCCATCAATGGCCCGATGGAAAGTTCGTCATCAGGGTGAGCAAAAACGGCCATGATCACTTTCCCTTCCACTGAGACAGGCTCTTCTAATTTGGTTACTTGTTCCTGTTCTACTTTTTTCACGGGTTGACAGGAAATCAAAATGCATCCTGTCAATATTACTAAAGAGCCGATCAGTCCTTTCGTGTGTACCAATTGAATGACGTGCCAAAATATTTTCAGAATCTTAGTCGGTGCAGGTAATAAAATATTGTTAAACATATCGTGAAATTTTAAATAGTTTATTTATTCTTTAATTATTTTTTGACGGTAGAAATACCCATTATTATTTAGCTGGAGTAAGTAAAGTCCACGAGGCAATTTTAGATTTTCAAGTTTGACTACACTTTCTTTCTCCAAATTTATTTTTTCCTCAAACACGATGTGACCAACCGCATCGAAAACAATAATAAGGACCTCACGGCTGCTCGCACCTAAGGATATATTGACGTCTCTTTGAAAAGGATTGGGCCATATATTCAATTTAGGATAATCAGTTGCCTGGTTGCTGATTCCGGTGATTGGAGCACTGTCAGCAATAGTTAGTTTCGTTATAAGAATTTGCCGCATTCCATTATTATTGGCCTCCAAGGTATCAACGTAGATCCCTTCTTCAGTTCTAATTTCTCCCTGGAGAAACATCCCTTCTCCTAGAGCAATTGTTTTGAGAACTGAACTTTTTTTGAATATTTCTTCATTTTCGGAAATCAAACAGGTTTGGTTCACTGCTAGATTACTAAATATCTGATCTTCCCCATTGGGCCAGGTGATAATCAAACTATCTATGGTAGATATATTACCCAACCCGAAATGAAGTGTATTGCTGGTATGAGATAAATAACTCGTACCCCCACTTAACTCCCTTATTAAACTCCTGGAACCGAAAACTGCTCGGACGATACTGCCATAACCATCTTTATTGCTTGTAGTACCATTGAGCTGTACTTTCAACCAGTTTTGATCAGAACCCGGATTTTGATACAATAAAGTATGAAAAAGTGCTGATGGGTTGTATGCCACTACGCCTACAAGCATATCTAAATGGCCATCGTTGTTATAATCACCTATTGCCAATCCCCGTCCTCTAAATTTACTTGCAACTCCTTGTAATGTAGACACCTCATTAAAGGTACCTCCACTCCCTTTGTACAATCGATTTTCCTCATCAGCTGGACCAATTTCGAATACACCATTGGCTACAAACAAATCCAAATAAGAGTCATTGTTATAGTCGAAAAAAGCATTTCCCCAACTCGTGCCGTCAGAGTTGTCAATACCCTTTTCATATGCTCTTTCAGTAAAAGTATTGTCTCCACTATTGTCAAACAGAAAGTTATCACCAATGTCGCTCACATAATAATCGAAATCACCGTCCTCATCATAATCTCCTACTGCTATGCCCATGCTATTGATTTCAATGTCCCAGGTTGCTGTTTGTGAGATTTCATCAAAAGATAATTCGGGAAAATTGTTGCTAAAAAGACGATTGGGTTGATAAAGGTATCCAAAGTCATTTCCCACCAAAATATCTGGATCATGATCCATGTCAATGTCTGAGAAAGCCACAGCCAAAGCAGTTCCTTGATTCAAAGCACCTAGCAAATAACTTACATCAGTAAATGTCCTGTTACCGTTATTTTTCAACAAAAGGTCTCCAGGACTTCCAGAATTATAATTGCATATATACAAATCCAGATTTCCATCAATATCAAAATCTCCCAGAGCCGCTGAACTACCGTGAAAAGTTTCGTTGATTCCTGCTTCAATTGCCCCTTCGCTAAAAGACGAACCTTTATTGTTCCAAAAGAGATATGACCGTTCCTTATTAATAGAAGTTACAAAGAGGTCGCTAAAACCGTCGTTATCAATGTCTCCAGATGTAACTCCCATAGTAAATACCTGATCAATAGCATTGATTCCCATTTCAATGGTTACATCTTTAAAAGTGCCATTACCGAGGTTTTTATACAATTTATCAGGGCGGTCTCCACCAATGAGGTAGATGTCCTCAAAGCCATCGTTTTGGAAGTCTAAAAATGCTACTCCGCCACTCAGGTTATTTGGATCCACAGTCAAATGACTGATGCCGGCATCTTTACTGACCTCTACGAATTGAGCGTTTACTTGCATACTGAGCAAACAATACAAAGTCATTCCCCAATAAATAAAGTGATGATTTTTGTTCATAGAACAAAGTGTGAATTAGGATTGTTATTGATAATAGCCCTACTGATTCCAAGCTAATAAACTAGCCATTTGCTATA
>CAXBNB010000462.1:0-4347 GCA_963976505.1 uncultured Reichenbachiellaceae bacterium | reverse complement strand
ACCTATCAAAAAGACCTATCTGGGCTATCAATGCTGATTTTATCCAAGGGCATTATGAGATTACTTCCGTTGATACCATTCCATTACAACAAGTCGATGTAAGAGGTGGATATACTGCAGCGGCAGGAGCTAATTTTTATACAGCAAGAAACTACCCTAAGAAATACCAAAACCAAATGTATGTCAATGAACCAACAGGGCATTTGGTGCACATAGCTAGAATTGAAGAAAGTGGTGCGGGATTCAAAGAAGTGGATGGAGGCAATATTTTTGCCAGTACTGATGCATGGACTGCTCCTGTATTTACAGAAACAGGCCCTGACGGAAACCTTTGGGTTGCTGATTGGTACAATCCTGTAATCCAGCACAACCCTGATAAGAGGGGAATGGAAAATCAGATCTGGAATGCCGACAAAGGGGAAGGAAATGCACATCTCAACCCACTTAGAGACAAAGGTCATGGTCGGATTTACATTATTAGACATGAAGATGGTGATGATTCTGATATTACGGAAATTGATGCCAATGATAACGATGCATTGATCGAAGGTCTTGAAAGTGATAACATGTTTTGGCGTATCACTGCTCAGCGCCTGATTGTAGAGGGAAACAAAACAGATTTGATTCCGGAATTGATGGAATTGGCTGGAAGCAATGAAAACGAATTTAGTGGGGTTCATGCTTTATGGGCATTGAAAGGCTTAGGGGTTTTGGATGGAACTAACAAGGAGGTAAGTAATGCCGCTATTAAAGCATTGTCAAGTAAGTCGAATGCAGTAAAAAGAGCAGCACTTTCATTGCTTCCCAATTCAGAAGTGGGTAGTGATGAGTTGGCTAAATCTTCATTGATACAAGATGCCAACTTACACATCAGGTTGGCTGCCATGTTACGAGCGGGAGAACTTCCTGAAACCGATCAACTTTCGAAAACCATTGCTGCTGCTTCAAAAGATCAGGTTAACCTGGATGACAAATGGTTGAAAGCTGCCATTAAAATATACTACCGTGAGCTCAATTATGAAACCGTTGATGCCGCTTCTGTTGACATGCTGATTCCATCGGCAGAAGAAGGAAGAGCCAAATGGCAGTACACTGAGGAGCAACCAGCAGATAACTGGTATGCGGTGGATTTCGATGATACTTCTTGGGGAAGTGGAAGGTCACCTTTTGGTGGAAAAGAAACGTTTGGAGTGAGAACACCATGGAACAAATCGGATGTTTGGCTGAGGAGGGAAGTGACACTCGATGGGGAGATAGTTGAACCGGTTTTGAAAGTAATGCACGATGACGGTTATGACGTATATGTGAATGGCCAATTGTTGATTTCAGAAGGAGGCGTAAGCAAATCCTACAAGTTTGTGAAACTGGATGCCGAATTAGGAAAACTTTTTAAGGCAGGTAAAAATATTATAGCTGTTCATTGTCATGATGGAGGTGGAGAGCGATACATTGATGCGGGTATAGGTAAAATAGGGAAACTGAAGGCTGATGTCAGATTGAGCCTTAATACGGTGAACCAGGAAATGGCTTTTGATAAAAAAGTGCTTTATGCAACTGCTGGGCAAACTATTGAAATCATATTGAATAATGTAGATCAAATGCCTCACAACCTTGTGGTGATTCGTCCTGGTAGTCTGACTGCCTTTGGCAAGATGGTCGATAGTTTTGTGACCAATCCTGAAGCTGCAAAATCCGGCTATGTACCAAAGTCAAGGTATGTATTGGGTGCTACTGAGATGATTGAATCTGGAAATAAAGGGTCAATTCTATTTAAGATCCCCGACCAACCAGGTAGATACCCTTATGTATGTACTTTTCCTGGGCATTGGACTATGATGCAAGGCGAGATCATTGTAACTGCCCCCGGAACTTATATTTCCAAAGATCCAAATGCACAAAGGGTATCCATGATGGGAGGAGGAGGCTCACATAAGTTTTTGAAATTCTTTGGTGTACAGGATGGAAAACTACTAAGTGAGGGAGGTAAAACGACAGTTACTTATACTGAAAGCTCAACTCAATTTGGTGAATGGGTGGATGAGACAGATATTCTCTACATCTGCAACAACAAGCCATTTGACAATGCAACCAGAGAGAAAATATTTACACATGCAAACGCTGGAAAAAGTATGTTGATCTATCACCCAAGCACTTGGTACAACTGGAAAGATTGGCCGGAGTACAACAAACAATTGGTAGGAGGAGGCTCTGAGTCACACGAAAAACTTCAGGAGTTTGAAGTAAGGGTACTCAAACCGAACCACCCGATCATGAAAGGAGTACCTGCTAGGTTTAGGATTACAGATGAGTTATATAGATGGAAAAAAGACCCTGAGGCTGTGGACATAGAAGTACTGGCTATTGGAAAAGGACTTGAGTCAGGAGAGGAGTTTCCTGTGGTGTGGACTGTAAAACATCCTAAAGCTAAAATTGTAAGCAATACTTTAGGCCATGATGAGCGTGCACATGATTTAAAAGCTTATCAGACGATACTGAAGAACAGTTTGAAATGGGTGAAGTAATATAACCATTGTAATACATTTTTTATGATCTTGATAATTTGGACTCAACATCAAATGGATATATAAGTTTTTTTAACTTACATCAAATTTTATAATTATGCTTGACAGATTATTTAGAATATTCAAGGCTGAAAATGATAGAAGTCAGCTCGTGGTTATCATGGTTATAGCCATTTGTGTACAGTTCATCTTCGCTAGTTTTAGAGAGGTTATTATCAATTCTTTACTTCAATTTGGGGTTTCATGGTTGGTGGCATTTTTGTTTTCTAAATATGTCAAAAGTTCTAATTCCACAATGATCCAGTGGTGGAAGCGCATCTATATTATTCTTATTGTTTTTTCTTTGATGAGGTTCATCTTTGCCTGATTAATACTCGTACAACATCCTCACTTCGATGTAACGAAGGAACGATCAGTCTCCAAGAATTTTACTGGAGATTACTATATTTTGATAGACTGCAGAGACATTCCATTGAGCTTTGTGACAGCTAAAGAAATACCGAAGGGAGAAAAAGGCTGGGATGATTAATTAAGATATGTAATGTCTTAATTGGGGACTTCTCCCGATGGTCGAAGTGACGTGGAATTATTGACTTTGATAGTGTTACCAATTGACTTATAAAAGGCGTCTCTAATACATCGTCACTTCGATACGAGGAACGAGTGAGAAGTCCCCTTGTATTTCCTGCTTAATTCGGAAACCCTGATTAATTCTGCATTGACTTTGCAAAGTGATGTTGTGTCGGTTGGGTTTTGGTGTCAATATTTATTTTATTTATTCCATGGTTCATGGAGGAGTAGTTTACATTATTACAAATAAACACCATACGGTTTACTACACTGGAGTAACATCAAACCTCTTTGCTCGGATAACAGAACATAAAGAAAAACGATATCCAAAAAGTTTTTCTGCTAAGTACAATGTTGAAAAATTGATTTACTTCGAATGCTTTCATTCTATAGAGGAAGCCATCACCCGAGAAAAGCAGCTAAAGAAATATCGAAGGGAGAAAAAGGTTGGGTTGATTAATGAAATGAATCCTGAATGGAAGGATTTGTATGATCAAATTGATTCGGGATTTTAAATGCGTTTACTCAAGACTTAATATTATAAATCTCTCTGAATAGGGTTTAATGAGAATATTTGAGTTGTCTATGGGGACTTCTCCCGATGGTCGAAGTGACGTGGTGTTATTGACTTTGATAGTGTTACCAATTGATTTTGAAAATCAGCTCTAAAAGCATCGTCACTGCGAAAACGAAGGAGCGAGTGAGAAGTTTCCATTAGGTTTATTGAGTATTGAAAGGTGAACTGGTCTCCTGTTTCTATTTGCAACAGCCTTCACTTGTAAGGAGGAGATAGTTGAGTTTTTTGTACTCATAATTATCTGCTAGTAAGGACTTTTAATGTGCAACTCTATTGAAAAAATCACATCTATTTTTCACATTCAGCCTTCAGTGCCTGATTCATCAGTGCAAAGCCTTCTTTTGCTTTGTCTAGTGTTTTACCCATGAGAGGTATCAAGATACCACTGAATTTTTCTCCATGTATGAATTTTGTTTGATTATTTTCAAGGTCTGTCAATTGAAAATAATGCTCTCCATCGAAGATACCGTTAATGCCCAATTTCCCCTTCCATCGAAATTCTTTGTTTTCTGAAAATGCTAGTACGGCAGGCTTAAATGTCATTCCATTTCCATTAGGAGGCTGAATGAATACTTTCAATGTTGCACCTACTTTCTTTTCGCCAGAGATAGATTTTATAAATGGATTCCATTTGGGTTGATTTTCAAAATCTGTAAGGACAGACCAAACCTTTTCAGG
>CAXBNB010000461.1:0-4349 GCA_963976505.1 uncultured Reichenbachiellaceae bacterium | reverse complement strand
TTCTTGATTCACATTCGGGTTATCGAGAGTTAAGACAAGTGTGAATGTTTCATCTTCTTGAACTGTAGATAACGATGAGGAAACATTACCGCTAATGCTGATATCATCGAGATTAAACCCTTCTACTTTCTGATAAATTTCGCTAAGAACTTCGGGAAGTTCCGCAAAAACAACTTTGACTAATATCGGTTGAACATTAACGGGCTCGCTTGCAAGCACATTTCCAGAAAGAAGTCCATTTAAGAAATAAATGTCGGGTGAAGTAATATCTATATCTAAAAGCCCTTCTTCCGGATCGCTTTCATTTTCAAACTCATCTGTAGCCGTAACTGATACAGTATATTCTCCTTCAGTTAGTTCTGGAAGCGTATTATCGGCAAACGTCCAGGTGCCATCCACATTGTTCGTGGCATCATAGGTTTGTTCATCCACTGTTACAGAGATGGTGGCTTCATTATCATCAATGGTACCTGTGAGGGCAGGAGTTTGATCATTGGTGTAGAGCGTATCGATAGTGACTGTTGGAGGCGTTAGATCGATCACCAGCTCGTCTACTGTGGCGTCTGTACCGATATTGCTTGCTTCATCTGTAGCGGACACTGCTACATCATACGTCCCTTCATCGAGTGAGGTCAGTGTATTATCTGCAAGTATCCAGGTGCCATCTTGATTGTTTGTAGCGTCTTGCGTCTGGCCTGCCACCGTCACGCTGATGGTTGCCGCATTGTCATCAATGGTACCGGTTATTGCGGGTGTCTGATCTGATGTGGTCAACACATCGACAGTGACCACAGGAGCCACAATGTCAGCTACACCAAACTCATATACTTTCACAGTACCAGCATCAGCACCACCACCGTCATTGAGTGGCGATCCAATTGCTGCAATACTTCCATCATCGGATATGGCAACAGCTGTTCCTCCGGCATCATCAGCGGATTCACCCATTATATCATTGCCTACTTGCTCCCAGATCGTACTATTTAGCTTCCATACCTGAGCACGACCATTAGGGTTGTTAGTATCAAAATTTTCGATTGCACCAATAGTTAAATGCGTCCCATCTCCTGATAATTGTATGTTGTTTCCAAACTTATCACCATCAAAATTTGATACAATATCAGCACCTAACTGCGTCCATGTCTCAGATGCATACTCCCAAACTTGTACGTATCCAATATAGGTTGGCCCAAAGCCAAAAAAGCTATCTGGTGCTCCTACCGCTAATCGATTTCCATCATTTGAAAGGCTTACTGCCTGACCAAAAGCATCTTCTTCGTCTCCGGTGAAAGTGCTGAGCGTATTTCCTTTGGCCTCCCAGGAGGTACCATTAAATCTATAAACACTTACCTTCCCCGCATTCGCTCCACCGGTATCTGTGGTGTCCAGGGGAGCACCTACTGCTAGACTCACTCCAGTCTGATCCAGACTGACAGAAGTGCCAAAGCTTGAAAAGTCTACATCTCCAACGATTTCGCTCCCGAGCAAAGTCCAATCTGTCGTATACTCATACACACGAACGGCTCCCGTCCCACCTCCAGCTACACCACCGTTTGTATCTTGGCCGGGTATTCCCACACTCAATCTGGTACCATCCCCAGATAGACTTAAGCCTTCTCCAAAGTTTTCAAGGTCTTCAACACCGTCCAGATTGCTTCCTTTCTGTATCCATGCACTTCCGCTCCATTCATATACCTTCACCCGTCCATTAGGAGATCCACTTGAAGTTAAATCTTTGAACGGTGCACCAATGGCTAATAAGTCACCATCGTCACTTATGCTAACAGAAGCTCCAAAATTGTCGTTTTCCGCGTCACCAGGGATGTCTGCTCCCTTTTGAATCCAAGAAGCACCTATCTTTTCATAAACACGGACTAATCCGGTAAAAGGATTACCGGAAACTGTAGCTGAAGGAGAAGCAGTTGCTAAAGTGAGCCCGTCTGCTGAGATGGAAACACTTGCTCCCTGGCCATCTCCAGGACTTCCGTCTATATCGGCACCTAATTGATTCCAGGAAGACTGGGCTTGTGTAGAGACGTGAAGAAGAAGAAAAAAAATGAAAAATAGGGATTTGAAATGGTTCGTAACAGAACTGTTGCGGTAAAGTTGTGTCAGCATAATTAGTTGTATTTAGCTGTGATTAAATTGAACTTTCCAAATTAATATATTTTTAACCTTATCCCAATGTACTGATGAAAAAAAATATTTTGTTTTTTTTTAATAACAGAATGATAAATGGTTAGGCTCTTCAAATTGACAGCTAAATCTTAGATGATGCTACTTCTTTACCTCTAACAAAGCCACATTTTCCACATGATGGGTTTGCGGAAACATGTCAACAGGTTGGATTTTTTCTACGGTATATTTTGAAGACATGAGCTGGATGTCCCTTGCCTGAGTGGCGGGATTACAGCTTACATACACTATTTTTTCTGGCTCAACTTTCATCAATAAATCCACCACATTTTCATGCATTCCAGCCCTTGGTGGATCTGTAATCACTACATTGGGTTTTCCGTTTTTTTCTATGAAATCTTCATTCAACAAGTCTTTCATGTCACCTGCAAAGAAGTCAGTGTTGGATATGTTGTTGAAGCTGGAGTTTTCCTTGGCATCTTCTATAGCCTCAGGTACATATTCCAACCCAATTATTTTCTTCACCTTCGAGGCGCAAAAATTGGCAATGGTACCCGTACCCGTATAAAGATCATACACCAACTCATCCCCTTTGAAATCTGCAAAATCTGCTACTACCTGATACAGGTTGTAGGCTTGAGCAGAATTGGTTTGATAGAATGATTTGGGTCCGATTTTGAATTTTATCCCATTCATTTCTTCGATGATATGGTCTTTGCCGTCAAATTTAATTACCTCCAGGTCATTGAATGTATCGTTTCCTTTATTGTTGATTACGTATAGAAGAGAGGTGATTTCGGGGATTGTTTCTCGTACATGCGAAAGCAGGTTTTTGATGATTTCTACATCATTTTTAGCAAATTGAACCAATACCATTACTTCACCGAAATCCGTGATTCTAATCATCAAAGTCCGTAGCAGTCCGGTTTGTTCTCGAATGTCAAAAAAGCTTATGCCATTCTCTAATGCATATTTTCTTATGACATTTTTGATTTTATTGGTAGGCTCTTCCATCAAATGACATTCCTCTATGTCAACGATTTTATCAAATAGTCTTGGGATGTGAAAGCCAAGTGCATTGCGCTCCAATGGTTCCTCCGACTGAATTTCCTCTTTTTTCAACCATCTTTTATTTGAAAAAGTAAATTCCAACTTGTTTCGGTATTTTTTTGTTTTTTCGGACCTTAATATCGGGTAGATTTCTCCAATCTCGACTTTTCCTATTCTTTGCAAGTTGTCCACCACTTGTTGGTGTTTGTACTCCAACTGCGCTTCATAATCGAGGTGTTGCCATTTGCAGCCACCACATACACCGAAATGCGCACAGAAAGGCTCGACTCTTTTGTCGGAATAGGCATGGTAGAGTATCGGATAACCTTCCATAAAGGACTTTTTCTTCCTTGTAACCCTAATGTCAACCACATCTCCTGGCACAGCTTCTTTTACGAAAACTACCTGCTCTCCATCTCTTGCGATGCTTTTTCCTTCAGCTGCTACACTTTCAATTTTCAAGTTGTATAGCGTTATGTCTTTTTTCCTTCTTCCCATTGTGCCGCAAAACTACAAGGAATCCTTGAGATAATTACACAAAAACTTACGCTTACTCATGGCAAGTGTGGCATGTAAAATGGTTTTCAAATTAGAAATTATCTATGGAATGAGAAAGAAAATAAAAGGAGTAAAAGTGATTGATAGATAAAATCTTCACTTATGGGTGTCAGTAGGACGTCTTCTTGCTAATGAAATGCTCTTCAATCTGATTTTATTACTTAAATTCGAAATCATAACTTTTTAACTTGTAAGTAGGTTATGCTCTATTATAGAAATGCTCAAAAGTTTCGTTGAAAAAAAGAATAACTTGGTTGAAATAATTAAGATTCAAGCCATTCAACTTTAGGGTAACTCCTATAGCAGATGTTCTCTATGAATAAAAACTCAAACACCACATTACCAACTCAATGACTAAAATCTTACCCATCTTTTTTCTATTGTTCGGGATACTTTCATTCAATGTGAGGGCATTTCATATAGTAGGTGGAGAGATTGAATTGGTGCATGTGGATGGTTTTACTTACAACCTGAACCTGATCCAGTATTTTGATGCTGCTCAGGCAGACAACCCTGCCCCTGATCAATCGGTAACAGTTTATATTTATGAAAACGGCACGAATGCCAAAGTAGATGAATATTTATTGCCGCTGCAGTTCATCCAA
>CAXBNB010000460.1:0-4397 GCA_963976505.1 uncultured Reichenbachiellaceae bacterium | reverse complement strand
CATCAGAAAGATAACCCTGAAGTTCCGCTACCTCCTCTACAGTACTTTCGTTGCGGAAATATTTGGTCAAGAGAATGTTTACTTTCTCCTCAATCATAGTTAATTGTTTTAACAGTTATTAGAAGACCTTTTCTGCCTTCCAACTATAAAGACACGGATATGACCTGATACCTAACCCCCTACCTGCTTTTTTTTCAAAAAAACATCACAACTGCTAGTAGGGTATAGCTTGATAAATTTTGTAAGTGATCTTTTAAGGTACTAATGGCATTTCTCCAATGCTTCTCCACCATAGTAGTGGAAATCTCCATTTTTTCAGCAATTTGGCGGTTTGTAAGACCTTCGTGATGTTTAAGCTCGTACACCATTTTTCTCTTTTCAGGGAAATTCTGAACAATATACTCAGCTTCTTTTAATTGCTCTTTATAAATAAACTGGTGTTCAACAGACTGTACTTGCGGTGAGTGCAAATTTGTATTGAGTAAGACAAAACTTTCTTTTGCCTTTTTTCGCAGTAAGTTGAGTATGTGATGTTTTGCTATTGTAAATAAGTAAGCTTCGTAGGCTTCTTGTTTTTCGATTTGGTGTCGTTTGTTCCAAAACTTGACAAATATATCCTGAACAGTCTCTTCGGTTTCTTCCTTCGATTTGAGAAAACCATATACGTAGTTCTACAACCTATCAACGTATTTTTGATAGAAGATTTCGAGAAATACCTCTTCCTCTTTTTTATTCCTATTTTTCCTGTACTTTATCAATCAGAGTATGGATTGCCTCAAAAGAGCACAATATTTAATAAAAAAAATTCTTTTTTAACCAAAAAAAACAATTATGAACCTCAAGCAACAGGAAATCGCTAAACAACCGCATCATATCTAGAAAAATTCTTTCTTCTATTGTTCATTGTAGTTCAAAGATCCGGAGGACATATATCTTATTTTTTTAAATAGGTCATTTTTTGTGCCCAGTCATCTAGGTATTCTTTTCGGTATTTGTTTACCGTTTTAGCTCCCCTTTTATCCCCTGTTTTTAAAGAGTCAATAGGGTTATCCGTCCAATAGTTTGGACCATGGTTTGTCTTAATGAATGCGCCTCCCCAGCTCTGCCCTTCTGGCTTGTTGATGTCTCCATTTAGAAAATATAAAACAGAAGGGGTATCTCCCATTTTAATGTCTTTTTTCTTCTCCCAAAACAGGTTGCCCAAAGCACCATGCCCTTTCACGTGATTTTCTACAAAAGAAAGATTGCCGTAATCTTCACTTTGATATCCGCCCATATACATGCCCCTAAAAGTGGTATTGTTTTCTATCCACCACAGGTCAGAATGATTATTGTACAGGTAATTTCTAGAGTTGACATCTAACTTGGTATTCCAAGAACCAATGGAATAGACTCGGATATTCTTTTTAATTGATGGTTCGTAATGAACAGCTTCAGCTACATCGGTAATAGAACCCCATACCAAAATATAAACTGGCTGGTTTTTGCTTTCATTGGATTGCTTTACAATCCACTGTGCCCCCTCGCTCAGGCTTTCAGGTGTAAGGGTAGAAAGTGAGTCAGTAGCTCCTTGTTTGGTTACACTCAATAAATACTCCGGATTCGGATATTCTCTTGAATGCTTTGCTAATTTTTTATAATCCTTACTGTAAGCTTTAATCACTTCTTCTATATGTTCTTTTCTCCCTTGAAGCGGTGGAGAGCTTATCAAGCCAACAATATTCATTTGATGTGCATAAACCAACAAATGGACCATAGATTGATAATCGTCTGGATCACTACCTCCAATACCTGTTGATATAATTACGTTTGGTTTTTCGTTGATCACCTCCGATGTATTATCAGAATATGCCAATAATATAAGCAAATAAGAAGATGTATTGAATCATGATAGTCTTAAAGGTATTGGAATTTATAATATCATCACTCAACATTGAGATAGTTTTTGCCCATTCGTTTCATTGGGCTAACTTCGCGCAAGAATCTAAAAAAATATGCCAGTCAATTACCTCTCAGTAGAAAAACTCAGCAAAAGTTTTAACGAAAAAGTCCTTTTTGAAAACCTTACATTCGGTCTGGAACAAGGCCAGAAAGCGGCTTTAATTGGAGTCAACGGGTGTGGGAAATCCACCCTTTTGAATATCATTTCAGGTAAGGATACTCCAGATACAGGTGGCGTATCTTTTCAAAAAGACCTCATAGTAAAGTACCTGGATCAGTCTCCTGACCTAAGTGCTTACAAGACCATATTAGATTCTATTTTTGACTCTTCACACCCAGAAGCGGTAGTACTTAAAAAGTATAGTCAGCTGGCAGAATTGGAAAATCCATCAGAGAAACAACAGGAAGAGTTGCAAGACGTATTCACAGAAATGGATAGTCTCAATGCTTGGAATTACGAGCACAGGGCTAAGGAAATATTGGGAAAATTAGGCATCAAAGACCTGAATCGGGATATAAATAACCTCTCTGGGGGTCAAAAGAAAAGAATAGCATTGGCTAGGGTTCTGATTGACAAACCTGATTTGTTGATCCTAGATGAACCTACCAACCACTTGGATCTTGAAATCATTGAATGGCTAGAAGACTATTTATCTACTGCCAATCTTTCCATCTTAATGGTGACACATGATAGGTATTTTTTAGATAGAGTGACGAACGAAATCATTGAAATTGCCGACGGTCAGCTGCACAAATTCAAAGGAAACTATGGCAACTACCTTGAGCAAAAAGCTGAACGGGAAGAAATGCAACAGGTCTCCAAAGACAAGGCGCGCAATCTGATGAAAAAAGAATTGGATTGGATGAGACGCCAGCCCAAAGCCAGGGGAACTAAAGCCAAATACAGGATTGAAGCCTTTCACGATACCAAAGAAAAAGCCACAGTCAATTTGGCTAAGGGAGAACTAGAAATAAAGGTATCTGGCAGCAGACAAGGAAAAAAAATCATTGAATTGGAAAAAATTTCCAAATCTTATGGTGATGTGAAAATATTCGAAGACTTCTCCTATGTTTTCAAAAGAGGAGAAAAACTCGGGCTAGTCGGTAAAAACGGTACTGGCAAATCTACTTTCCTCAACGTATTGACCGGGAAGATGGCAGCTGATTCCGGGAATTTGGACAAAGGCATCAATACAAAGTTTGGATACTACACACAGGATGAATTTCCAGTAAAGGAAAATCAAAAGGTAATAGATGTGGTGAAAGAAGTAGCCGAAGTAATTACGCTGGATGATGGAAGCGTAGTAACGGCTTCTCAGTTGCTCAACCTCTTCTTATTTCCTCCAGCATCACAATACAGTTTTGTGTCTAAACTAAGTGGTGGAGAGAAAAGGAGACTTCAATTGCTTCGTGTACTAATGTCCAACCCTAACTTTCTAATCCTCGATGAACCTACCAATGACCTGGATATTGTTACATTAAACATTCTAGAAGAGTATTTGCAAAACTTCTCCGGATGTTTGATTTTGGTATCTCACGACAGGTATTTCATGGACAAACTTGTGGATCATTTATTTATCCTAGATGAAACACCTGAAATCAAAGATTTCCCTGGAAACTATACAGATTACAGGTTACAGGTTGAAGATGAAAAAGCGGATAACACTAAATCTGGAAAAGAATCCAAATCAGACAAAAAGCAAGAAACGAAAAAAGAACCTGGAAAGAAATTGAATTTCAACGAGCAAAAAGAATTCAACAACCTAGAGGCTGAGCTTAAAAAACTAGAAGCTCAGAAAACAGAATTGATCCAAAAGTTAAACTCAGGGAGTACGGATCATTCTGAACTTGCCAAATGGTCTTCGGAAATAGAAAAAATAACTGAAACAGTTGATGAAAAAGAACTCAAGTGGCTTGAGCTCTCTGAAAGGGCGTAATCTAAAAATTGGCTCATAAGCATTCAATTGACTTTTTCATTCAATTCCTGAAATGTATAAAATTTCAAATCGTATTGTTTGGATTGCTCCAAAATCTGTCTCAATAAGTGAATACTAAACTGGTAAGGTTCCGGTTTGTTACTCACTACTGGTTGATGTCCGTACAGCATTAATACTTCGCCATTTTGTTTGGCTCTTTTTAATCCACCTTCTATCATAGCGCTGGTTACACCCGATCCACCGTCAATACCAATGGCAGATACTGCCCCAGTATTGTCTCCAGAATAAAAAATATCGTCAATGGATTTCAAATCATCTTCTTTTCCAAGAGAAGCCACAGACCTCACAAAATCAAATCGTTTCAATAGTAAGTAATCTGTAAACCAATATGTTGAGCCAAAAGGATAAGCAAACGATCGGCAGACGAATCCAGCTAACCTCATTGACTGCAAACCTTCATCGATTTCGTCTTTCAAATAGGAACTGTAGGAATTTTCTTTGATGTAATATTCAGCATAG
>CAXBNB010000459.1:0-4401 GCA_963976505.1 uncultured Reichenbachiellaceae bacterium | reverse complement strand
AAACAATAAAATCGGGTCAGACATAAGCACTGATGCTGCGCAAATTAAGCAAGGGAAAGAACTGTTTAATACCTTATGCAGTTCATGCCATGATTTTAAAAATAAAGGAATAGGCCCTAACCTCAGTGGGGTTACAAGAGAAGTAGGGTCGCAGTGGATCAAAGAATTTATAAAAAATCCTGCGAAGAAGATAGATGAAAAAGACCCGCGAGCCAAGGCTTTATTCGAGCAGTTTAGAGTTTACATGCAGGGTTTCCCAAGTTTGAAAGGCCAGGAACTGAACAGCCTACTTTCCTACATGCATACATTCGAAAAGCCCCAAGAAGAAAGTGTTGACTCCATCCCTTCTCTCAAGAACCCAATTCCTGATACCATACAATCATCTGGTATCGTAATCGACCTAGAGTATGTTACTCAGATTCCAGCTTCTCAGAATGAATCTCCTACTGCGCGGATTAATAAAATAGATTGTGAAAAGGGGTCAGGACGTCTTTTTGTACACGACTTAAGAGGGTTTCTTTATGAGTTGAAGGATGGCAAGCCGAGTTTGTATATGTCTATGAAAGAATCGAAAAAGGATTTTATTCATAAGCCTGGTTTGGGGACAGGCTTGGGGAGTTTTGCCTTTCATCCTGAATTCATGTCCAATGGTTTGCTTTATACCACACATACTGAACCCGCTGGCACTAAACCAACTGACTTTAATTATGCGGATTCTATTCCAGTTGCGCTTCAATGGGTTGTAGTAGAATGGAAACTTAAAGACCCATCATCAGATACTTTTTCAGCCACTAGCAGAGAACTGATGAGAATTGATTTTGTAACGGGAATTCATGGGGTGCAAGAAATTACTTTTAATCCTAATTCAACCAAAGGTGATGCTGATTATGGAATGCTTTATTTGGGAGTGGGGGATGGAGCTAGCGCTGAAAAGGGGTTTATACATTTGGCTCACCATAAGGGTGGTGAGGTCTGGAGTAGCATATTGCGGATTGACCCAAGAGGTAATAACAGTGATAATGGGAAATATGGCATTCCTACTGACAATCCATTTGCCAATACACCAGACAAGGTCAAAGAGATTTGGGCTTATGGATTTAGAAACCCCAATAGAATGACATGGGATGAATCAGGAAGGCTTTTGGCGACAGACATTGGCATGCACAATATTGAGGAACTCAATGTTATTGAGCCAGGCAAATTCTACGGTTGGCCGATTAGAGAGGGTACTTTTTTATTAAACCCTTATGGCGACATAAATAAGGTCTATCCATTACCCGACAATGATGCCGATGAATCAGTGACCTATCCATTGATTCAATACGATCATGACGAAGGTGCTGCCATCAGTGGAGGGTTTACTACCAATGAGAGTCCTTTGAATGGAAAGTACATATTTGGAGACATACCTACCGGAAAGTTCTTTGTCAGTGATTTGAGTGTTACAAATCCTGAAATACAGAAATTAGACGTGTCGTTTAACAATCAGGTGACCGACTGGCATACATTGTCTGGCAGTCGGCGTGTTGATCTTAGATTTGGAAAGGGATGCAACGGTGAGGTGTATATCTATACCAAAGCGGATGGTAAGATTTATAGGATAAAAGAAAAGTGATTTTGTAAAGGTGTTGGTATAAACTGATTTTTTAATACAATAGTTGTCAGATAACGTGATTTCGTTAACTGACAACTATTCTATCTACTTACTTTCCATCCATTATTGTAGCTGGCTTTGATCATATCAGAAGCTTCCTTGTCTCCAATAAAGCTTTGTGTTTGGTTGTCCCAATTTATCTTACGTCCGGTACGATAGGCGACATTGCCCATGAGCGCATTGACTGCAGCAATACTTCCCGATTCAATCGGGGTATTTAATAAGGAACTGTCATTGGCTTTGATGGCATCAATGAAGTTTTTAGTATGAAACCCTAAATAGTCTTGGTGCTTTGGTTTGGGTACAAAACCAATGCTTTTAAGTTTTTCTTTTGGCCCCTCTACACGATCCTCGACTACTACTTCATAACCATTCCTGTTTACTATCAATGTGGCATAATTGCCAATAAATGCAATGCCTTCTCGTCTGCCGTATGGTCCATTGTCTATCCCAACAGCATGTTCCCACAGCATATTGAATCCATCGTATTCAAATACAGCTTGGAGGGTGTCAGGTGTTTCAGCGGCATCATTGGGGTAGGCAATTTTACCTCCTGATGCCATCACAGATTTTGGTGCATCAACCCCCATTACCCAAAGAGCAATATCCACTTGATGTACACCCCAATCGGTCATCAACCCTCCGGCATAGTCCCAAAACCAACGAAAGTCTTGATGAAATCGGTTTTTATTGAAAGGTCGCTTGGGTGCAGGCCCGAGCCAAAAGTCATAATCAACCCCATCAGGTACAGGTGTATCTGGGAGTACCGGAATGGATTTCATTTGAGCTTGATATGCCCAGTTTTTTACCAGTCGGATGTCTCCTAATATTCCAGATTCTACTATTTTCTTTACTTTTTTATAGTGTGATCCACTTCTTTGCCATTGCCCTGTTTGTACGACCATTCCTGTTTCATGGGCAGCTTTTACCATGATATTGCATTCTTCAATTGTGTTGGAGACTGGTTTTTCTACATATACATGCTTCCCTGCCCTGACTGCATCTACCATCATTTTGCAATGCCAATGATCCGGTGTGCCAATGATCACTGCATCGATGTTTTTATCATCAAGCAATTTTCTGTAGTCTGAATATTGTATTGGTTTGTTGTCTCTGATTTGTTTGTAGTCACCAGTTCTTCTTTCAATTACATTTTGATCTACATCGCAAATGCCCAATAAGTTTACCTCTGGTAGTTGAAGGGTGGAGGTGGTATTGTGCCAACCCATACTATTGCAGCCGATCACTCCTATATTTATCTTTTCACTGGGAGCTATCCCAAATGCTTTGGAAGGAATGGAAAAAACAGAAGGCAAAGCTGCCGCAGCTAAAGCACCGGTTGTAATAAATTTTCTTCTTTTCATGGAAATGATGTGATAGTTGTAGAGACTGCCTATCCTTTTTTGTAAAAAGGAGCAGACATTAATGATAGCTAAATTCATTGACTTTAGCATGGTGTTTTTAGGATGAATAGTTTTATTCACATGGTGTAGGTTTTGTCTTAGCAGTTCTTGTTATTAAATTTAAGAATGGGAAATTCAACCTTAAAGAAAAAGAAATCCAAAAATGTTATAGAAAAGAACATTTCAAA
This sequence comes from uncultured Reichenbachiellaceae bacterium, assembly GCA_963976505.1. GTDB lineage: Bacteria > Bacteroidota > Bacteroidia > Cytophagales > Cyclobacteriaceae > CAXBNB01. The sequence continues at coordinate 1,156 of CAXBNB010000459.1, read as the reverse complement.
AGTTGAAGCAATTAAGAATAGCTCTCCGGTGTGTTATACCAACGATGATGAAGTTCAGTCAGAGTATAAAATTGAAGAAGAGAAAAAGTCAAAATAAAACAGGATAGATTTGTTTCTAGCCATTCCTTTCGATCTATTTTCTCAATTTAAGTTCATAGGGATAGTAAAGTGAAAAGTACTCCCAATATTCTCTTTGGAATCTACCCAGATAGTACCACCATGCAAATGCACGATTTTTTCACAATGAGCTAGTCCAATTCCAGTACCTTCATATTTACTTCTGCTGTGAAGCTGTTGGAAGATCGCAAAGACCCTATGATTGTGCTCTGGAGCAATACCGATTCCATTGTCTGAAATGGAAAATTGCCAATAATCACCATCTGGCTTTGCAGATATATCGATTTGAGAAGGTGTATCGGCTTTTCTAAACTTAATGGCATTGCTTATTAGATTTTGAAATAACAAGCGAAATTCTACTGCATAAACTTTTAATTCTGGTAATTGTTTAACTGAAATGGTTGAATTGGTGTCTGTTATTACGGTAGCTAGGTCTTCACATATTACTTCAATGATTTGATTGCAGTTGGTTAAAACCAGTTGTTGATGTTTTCCTATCCGTGAATAATCAAGCAATCCTCGAATCAGTTGGTTCATTCTGAGAGAAGACTGTTGAATAAATCCCAAACATTGCTTACCACTATCATCCAATTGATCATAGTACTTCTGCTGTAAGACGTCTGCCATTCCGGTAACGGTGCGTAGTGGCTCTTGCAAGTCATGGGATGCGATGTATGCGAACTGTTCTATTTCTTTGTTTTTAAGTTTAAGATTTTCATATTGAGATGATAACAGTGCCAGTTTGGTTATGTCTTGCCTTATTGCCAAGTACTGATAGATTTCTCCTTTTTCATTTTTGAATGGGACAATTACAGTGTGAACCCAATAAAAACTACCATCTTTTGCTCTATTCTTAATTCCTCCTATCCATACTTCTCCGCTTTTGATTTTTTGCCAGAGCTCTTTGAAAAAAACTTTAGGGTGGTATCCAGAATTAATAATTTCATGAGTTTTCCCTATCAATTCACCTCGCTCGTATTTTGAAATCTCGCAAAATTTATCATTCACATCAGTAATGATCCCATTTTCATCTGTTGCG
>CAXBNB010000458.1:0-4408 GCA_963976505.1 uncultured Reichenbachiellaceae bacterium | reverse complement strand
TATTGGAAAATCCTTCGCAGTGAAGAGGCTAAAGCTGAATTTGAGAAATGTGGTGAAAACCCTGATTTCGCTATATTTTATACTTCAAGAGGCATCCTTTCTAAGAATGGTAATTCTGTTGACAATGACTTCAAAAAAGCTATTGAGTTGAATCCAGAAGAGTGGAGGACTTGGTATTACCTGAGCCTTCATTATGGAAAAATCAAAGCATTTGACCTGCAAGTGCAGACCTCAAAACAAATGTATGCCAAGTTCCCAGACAACCCTATAGTGGGCATAGCGCATGCCACAGCATTGTTGAATACAAATCAAAATTACGAATGCCTGAAAGTACTGGAAGAAGTGAATGTGCTTCCGGCAGAATTTGCCAATTCCGGTCATAGCATATATGAAAGGGCCAATATTTCCATTGCCTTGGATTTAATAGAAAAGAAAAAATACAAAAAGGCAATCGCCGCACTGGATATGTCTAAAAAATGGCCTGAGAACCTTGGTTCGGGACAACCTTATGAGCCGGACAACAGGCTACAGGACTACATGCAGGCGTATTGTGAAGCCAAATTGAGAAATGATAAAATGGCAGACAGCCATTATCAGGACATCATAGATTATTCCCGAAAGCATTGGGATTCAAATAGAAATGCCCTCAACACCTATTTGAGTATTCTGGTAATGCAAGCGGCTGGGACCCCAAAAGAAGTAGATATGGCAATGAAAAAATGGGAAGAAAGACAAGACTATTTGAGAGACTGGAAGCTGTCAGGTGGATCGGATAGAAAAGAAGTGCAATGGGTATTGGCAAAATATACTAAGGACGGTGAAGCGGTGAAGCGACTGGAAGAAGGGATTGTGGAAAACCAACCCGCCAGTTATTTCAGTATTTTGTTAAGGACATTATCCGTTTTGAATAATTAAATTTAAAGCTATAAACCTGAGTTCGATTAATATTACTACGAAAAACTCGTAACCGTCACTCAGAGGAGCTTTCATTGGAGAGTGCGGTAGGGAGCGACGTGAGAGTCCCTATGAGTAAGAGATTCTCACGCCTGTCTGCCAAATCAGGCAGGGCTTTCAATGCAAAGCCCAACCCAAAAGCCTCTGAATAGCCTGTCCCGTACGAAGGTCGGGGACGAGTTTTTAAATAATTTTAGAATTGAACTCAGGTTTCAAATAGCCGACACGTAAAACGCAACGACAACATTTATATCAATGAAAATTTTCTGTACAAGTATTCTTCTATTGCTGTTTTCGTTTTCTTCCTATTCCTATACGGATGAAAGCCATTACAGCAAAACGTTTGAAGCAACAAGGTCTTTCAGGGTGTTTACACCTTTGAATTATGACCCCAACAATACAAAGAAGAAATATGTTGTCATCTATTATTTTCATGGTTGTGGAGGCAGTTACAGAAAAAGTGGTACCTACAGCTACAAGGATTTTGAGTTGATTCCACCAAAAGCCGACAATAGGCCTGATGATCCAGACTATGAGTTGCCCAACAATGCGGACTTTGAAAATGAAGCCACCCGCAGCGATGTGATCATCATAGCTGTTGATGGAAAGATCCCCGGAATTCCCGGTTGTGGGGTGTATTTTCCTTCTCAAGTGGACGACTGGAGTGGCAACCGTTTTAATTTTTCTGCCTACATCAGGGAACTGATCGATGTGGTAGATGCTCGGTACCCTACTTTGGTAGGAGCACAGCACCGTGCAATATCCGGGCTTTCGATGGGCGGACAGGCAGCTACATGGGTGGCAGCCACCAACCCACATTTGTTTAGCAGTGCCTCAGAGTTTTGCTATTCACCTACCTACTACGATGTAGGGGAACGGTCGTACCTGACCACTGTTGACATCCAACAACTCTGGAGAAATTTTAGAGGACTGCCCATGAGGCACTCTACCAACACCAAAGATTGGCTCAAATATTACACCACACAATTGTATCAGACGTATTTGGGAGCAGGGTTTGAAAATGAATTTTACTTGGCTGACTATTGCAAGCACCATGCTGCAAGGATTGACCTGCAATTTGATTTCCACAACAACCATTTCTCCAAGCCTAAGCAGACCGTTGATTGTTTTTCATTTATCAACCTCTATCCTGATTTTGAAGTGTGGGGTTATGAAGTGTCGAGTAAGAAGAAAGAAAGTGGCTGGATCTACCTTCATGATGTGGCCAAGAATGGGTTGGGAATATACACCAGAGAGCGGCTGCCTTGGGGCAAGAGCCTCACCAATTTTGATATTTCGGTGACAACACCTGCCGTTTATCAGCCCAATAAGAAATATACGCTTTCCAGGTATTCTTATAAAAAAGGTACCATCACCACAGGGCCTATAGTGGCAAATGGAGAAGGGAAAATGGTGGTCAACTCCACTGGCGGTGTGGGTGAAGAAATAGGTATTGTAGGCGAGGAATTGCAGCCTCCAGTGATGGTGCTTACCGATACGATAAATGAAAATTTGTATTTGTATGAAAAAACCACCAAAACGTTTGCCTTTGATGTGGTCAACCTATCCACTACTGCTCAGACGATTGATTTTATTGTTTCTACCGAAAACAAAGAATTGCTGACTATAGTCAAACAACCTGGTCAAGTGACCATTCCTGCTTTGAGCAAATTGACGATTGATTCCTTTTTCTCCTGCAAGGGCAGTTACCTTCCTGACTTTAAAAACACAGGATTTATCAAGATCAGTATGGTCATCGATGGAGTAGTTCAGGAGCGGGAGCATTTTAGAAAAGTAGTCGTCAAAGAAGCTACTCAGGCCACCGGAAAATTCAACGTCAAAATTTTTGATGGCCAATCGGAAGACCTTGCGCTGTACCAATACAAATGGAAACACAATCAATGGGCCAATCCTTTCTCTACCGATACGATCTCAGAAGGAAGTGGCAATGGCAATGGAAAACCGGAGCTGGGAGAGACGTTTTCTATTTGGATCCAAACCCCATCGCCACTGGAAGCAAAGGACCTTGCTACCTGGCATCCGGTGATTCCCCTCAATGGGCGAGACCACCCCGATGTGTGCGTTGACGACATAAAACAATGGCGGATGAATACCGGAAGGAGTACCTTGTCTGCTCAGGTCAAGCTCAATAGAAAACCGACCAAAAAGAATCCGGTCCGGATTCCTGTGCAAGTGGAGTTTTTACAAGTAGAATACATGGAAGATGATTGCCATAGAAATACAGCAGACAAGTACGGACATGCTTATTACGACTTGCTTCTGAAGGCAGATGGCACACTTGAGCTGATAAAACCCAACTAAAAGGATTTGGTCACTTGATTAACGTCATTTCATAATTCAGCTTAGGCTCTCTGCAAGTCGCTCTTCGGGTTTCTCCCTACTGGCTCGACCCATATCCCCATCGGAAAGGAAGCAACAAAAATTTGCTCAATAATCGCTGTTATAATTTCAATTAAATGACTTAAATTGATGCGTGAATATCATTGGGGATATTTGGTGCACTGTGTGATGTACTCAATTGTTAGCTCTCATATGCCAATCTCAAAAGTAATCATGGCAAGAAACTTCTTCGTATTTCTCTTACTCTCCTTAGTTCTAATGAACTGTTCAAAAGAACAGCCATTTAACTCTGAAATATGGAAACAAAAAGGAAGAGACTGGTGGATGACCGATGTTAGAGAAAATATGCTAACGGACTTGATAATATCAGACACTTTAAATGGTCTCACCAACATTCAAGTTGTTGAACTACTTGGTGAGCCAGAATCAACAAATCAAGAAGAAATAACTTATCTGGTTAGGGAAAAGTATGAGTCAGGTATTGATCCAGTTTACATCAAACATTTACTAATTAGATTGGACTCCCTTAATACAGTAACTGATTACAAAATCGAAACAAGAAAGTAGATGCCTATTTTGACCGATGTGAATATTAGAACTCTAGAGTGCAGTACAAATTGGAATATAGTAGTCAATTCCAAAAAGGAGTTGGTCTTTCAGTTTGATCTCATCAAGTTTAATGATGAGGAACTCAGTAACATGAGAATTCGATTTACCAACCCAAGAGAGGAATGGTCTTTATACTGGGATGATATTAAAGAAGACTGGTTTGATCACCCTAACCCGTCAAATCCAATTGAACTAATTTCTGAGATAACGGCAAAACCTGTTGGCAACCAGTTTAAGGTAAGTTTTGGTGGAAATCATGAGGTCGGATGGTCTAGATGGGGCTTCAATTACAATGAGGCCGAATTGCTAACCAAATGAACCGTTCTTTCAAGTCTTCCGAAGGATGACTTGAAAGTTATAAATGAAGCGTAGAGACTCTGTCTCGGTGATAAACCATTGTAGTTGTTATATCCCCACTAGTCTTAGCGTCACGCCATAGCCGTCAGTTTAAGGGATCTGACTAGAGGAAGTTTATAAAAAGCGC
>CAXBNB010000457.1:0-4408 GCA_963976505.1 uncultured Reichenbachiellaceae bacterium | reverse complement strand
AACTGTAGCATCTACATTTAGAGTTGCCAGAGTCAACAGCATTTCTGAGTTGGAAAACCTCCAAACGGGTACTACTGGGCTTACCGACATTGACATTCCAAACGGTAGCAATGTTTTTGCTTCTTCCTTTTGGAGGCTGAATTACGGTCTTATGGACAGATTCAATTTTCAGGTAAGTGGTCGTGTAGATGGATCGTCTAAGTTTGGCCCTAAAAACAGGTATGGTTTTTTCCCAGCTGCATCTGCCAGTTGGCTTCTAAACAAAGAGCCTACTTTCTCTCACCTACACTTCATGAACCTTTTTAAATTCAAAGCAAGCTACGGACTGATAGGAAATACTCCACTGGATGATTTTCTCTACCGCAGCAACTACTATCGCTTGCAATATGGCAACAGCCAAGGTATTGGATTGTTGAACCTTGCCAATCCCGATCTGAAATGGGAAACAACCTCTCAGTTGGATGTAGGATTTGAATTTGAATTCATCAACCGTATTACAGGGTCGTTCGATTATTATGTAAAAAAGACTACCGATTTGTTATTCCCAGTGCCAGTGAGTCAGACAAGTGGTTTTTCGAATGTATTTAAAAATCTGGGCTCCATGGAAAATATTGGACTGGAAATCGGTGTGGGTACGCTAAACATTGAAACCCCTGACTTTTCATGGTCAACAGACTTTAATATTTCTTTCAACGACAACTTAATTACTGACCTTGATGGAAACAACCTCATAGTTGGTGTAAATGCATTTCTGGAAAGACAACCGGCAGGTATTTTTTATATGAGAAAATATGCCGGAGTTGACGAGCAAACAGGGCAAGCCTTATACGACAATGGCTTTGGAGGAACTACCACCGACTGGGAATCAGCGCCAAGACAAATAGTAGGAGATCCAAATCCAAAATATTTTGGTGGTCTCACCAATACCATGCGCTACAAGAATTTCGATCTTTCATTTCTCATACAATTTGTGGGCGATGTAGATCTGTATTACGCTACTGGAGAATACCTCTCCAACAGTGGAATTTTGAACCTCAGCCAATCGGCCAATCAGGCTGATAGATGGTACAGTCCTGGCGACAAGTCATTTTATCCTGCACTTGATCCATTTCAGGAAAACACCAATCCATCGTCTAGATGGTTGCAAGACGGGAGCTATGCCAGGTTGAAAAACCTTACGATTACCTATCACCTTCCAGAAAGCATGGTGACCAAATGGGGATTGGACAATATGGAAGTATATATAGGTGGACAAAATCTACTGACCTACAGCAACTATATAGGATATGATCCTGACGTGAACTATACCGATCCATTGAATGGAACCATAGGTCAAAACATCAGTAGGGGAATAGATAATTTCACTGCACCTCAGCCCAGAATCATAATGGCTGGAATCAAACTTGGACTTTAAAAAATGAATACGGTGAATAATTCAGAAAAAACATCCATAAAGTCGATCCTTCTTCTTGTTGCATTTTGCCTTTTTGCAACCACTCAATCGTGTGATGAGGTACTGGAAATAGAAGCCGAAGGCAACATCAGCGGAGATATTTATGATACACAGGAAAACATAGAGAAAGCCTTGATTGGAGCATATTATAGCTTTGGAGGAATCAACGATGGGTCAGTAGGTGGAGAATTGATGGGTGGAGATTTCACACTCATTCCTACCCTGCTTGCAAGACGCAATAACCTAGAAATCAGTTGGGATGATGTAAATGGGCCTGCCTACTCCAACTTCATGGACAAAGACGTACTGGCTACCAACGACAGGGTCAGTGCCAACTGGAGAAGGGCTTATGAAGTAATCAATACGCTCAACAACATTCTTTTCAATATCGACAATGTCACCAATGCTTCGGTTAAAAGTAAAATTCAAGGGGAAGCCCTTGCCATGCGTGCCATTTTATATTTTGAGATGATACGCCTCTGGGGTGGTCAATACAGCAACATTACCCTGAACGATGATGCTATTCCTCTAAAAACAGAGCCAATCACTGAAGTGAAACAGATAGAAACTCCTGAACTGGCTACCATACAAGAAATATATACTTTCGTAGAACAAGACCTGACCACAGCAAGTACACTATTAGAAGGTTTAGCAAAAAATGATGAGAACCTTTCCTACTATACTTGTCAGGCTTATTTGATGCGCTTGAGCCTGCAAAAAAGAGACTTTCCGGCAGCAGAGGGGTTTGCCAACACGATTATTAATTCCAATGCATTTCAATTGGCAGACACTCCTGTTGAAGCTTTCAACAATACAGCCAACAGTTCAGAAGATATTTTTGCCATTCAGCAGACTACAGCATTTAGTGCTGGAGACCGATCTACAGGAAGCGGGTTGCCCAATTATTATTCTTCCCTCACCGAAAGTGGGTTGGGTGTAATGCGGATTTTTGGATTTTCATTGACAACTCCAGCAAGGGTTAATGGACCTAATTTCAGCAGTATTGACTTGCGTGGCACCATAAATACAAATGTAAATACCAGTACCACAGCAGCAGACATTTCTACCCCATTTTATACCAACATACTCAATACTTCATTGTTATCCTCTTCTAAATTCATGCGTTCTGATCGGGTAATACCAAGAATCAGATTGGCTGAAATTCATCTTTCCAGGGCCGAAGCTGTTTATGAAAAGAACTTCAAGGTAATTGACCCAACAGCATTGTCAGACCTGAACCTGGTACGGAACAGAGCAGGGTTACCAACCCTTCAAGAGGACGACTTTCTTACTTCTTTTTCCTTCTATGACAGTTTGATTTTGGAAAGAAAAAGAGAGTTGTTGTTTGAAGGCATTATCTTCCACGACCTAAAAAGGTGGCAAGGAAAAATCGGGTCTTCCTCCGCCATCAGCCAAAAATTCATATTGCCCATTCCACAGACAGAGACGGATACATGGGGGAATTAGTTTTTATCGTGTTTTTTGACCCTAAAGTTTAAAAAAAGAGACCAACCGAGATAAGAAGGAAATGATTAACTTTGATAAAAGATATATATACCATGGATTTAAAAGTAGAAAAAGAATTTATTAAATCTGAATTGGACAAGATTGAAGACATTCATTTAGTTGAGGCGATCAAAAATCTTTTGGTACATGGAAAAACCAAACGATATGAAGACAGCCTAAAACCAATGAGCAAAGAAATGTTTTACCAAAGACAAGAATTGTCTCAAAAAGCCATCGCAACTGGTGATTTGATTGATCAAACAGAAGCTAGGGCATACTTTAAAGAAAAGAATGCCAAGTAATGAAATAACTATAAAATGGACTCCCTTTGCATTAAGTTGTCTTGATGACATTCACGACTACATCACTTCCCAAGAAAAATCTTCAAAACCAGCCAATCACCTAATTGAGATCATATTCGATAAGGTAGAACAGTTGGCAATCTTCCCCGAATCAGGCCAAAAAGAACCTTTACTGCTCAAAAAAGGACAAGAGAACAGGTATTTAGTAGCCTACAGTTACAAAATAATTTACCAATACCTACCTAGTCTTGGAGCGATAGTCATAACGGATGTTTTTCATACCAGTCAATACCCGATAAAAATAAGAAGGTCGTTGAAATAATTCGCTACAGCAATTACAATTCCTAATTGCACCAAATCCAATTCTTAGCGGCATTTAATAACCATGAATTTATCCTTCGCTTTTAGTTACTAAATAGAATTAATCACTTCATTTGGAAGGTAGATAAAGTGCACAGTGCGTAGTACACAATAAACTCTTGGCTATATGAAGTTACTAATTTCATTTTTATTGTTCTCACTGAATTCCGTATTGGCGCAACCGAATGTTGACTATAAAGGAGGACTCAACAAACTGTATGAATTCGTTGGAATAATATTCAATTCTCAGCAGCGGATGTAAAAGCCAAACGAGATGGAAAAGTACTAATGAAATTCAAAGTTCTAAACAATTCAGAGATAGACAGCATTTTGGTAGTTAACTCTGTATCTCAAAGCATAGATTCGGAAGTATTGAGAGTCTTATCACTTACTTCTGGGAATTGGATAACAGATACTTCAGACTCCTATTTATTAGAAGTGAAATGTTCGCTCTTATATGATGGTAAATTGAACTACACTAAATTAAAAAAAAGTTTAAGAAGAGCTGTAAAGGAAAATAAGGTAGATAAAATCGAATACTATTTAGATGCCATCAGAAGTGAAGACCCTTATGACACTGAAAATTTAGATCAATTGATTTCGTTCTACCAAAGTCAAAATAAAGAAAAGGAAGCCGAAAAAATAATTGAATTAAAAAGTGACATTAGTTATTTCTTTAACAAAGGCAATATCATTGGCCGATAACAAAAAGTAACATTCTGTAATGGAATCATGCGCAGGCAGTGCTAAAGCAAAACTGTATTCCATCAGCAACTAAAAAAACAAT
>CAXBNB010000456.1:0-4414 GCA_963976505.1 uncultured Reichenbachiellaceae bacterium | reverse complement strand
ATCTATAGCTTTGTAGTGGAATCTCGTCCATGGATGCCTGTAGAAATAGGAACGCTGATGTGGTTGGCTCCAAGACGATGTGATGTGCAGCCTTTTATTCCGTGGTACTGCGGAGTGACGGAGGTGCCAGGGAACTATGCGAAAGAAGGTTATTTCAACTCTATTCAAGACCATTACACGCCTCCTGAAGACATCCATCAAATGGATAAAGACCTAGCTTATTGGAATTTTGAAGTCCTTTCTGCAAATATCAACTTAGACTTTGTAGAAAAATATCCAGTGGCTTATGACAAGAAAATGAAAACGGAGACGTCACTCATCAAAGCACAAAAGAAATTCGAAAAGGAGGCATTGGCAAAATATAAGATCAACCCGGAGCAAGCAGTTCAGTTTATTACAGAGTATTCCAACCAGCAAGCCAACAAGTCATTTCAGCAAACGGTGGAGTTACTCGTAGAACTGGATATTCCCTTTCCAAGTGCTGATACGGAAGCTATATTAATGGAAGACGAAGTGCCCGCTGAGAACTAGGCTGAATGTAACTATTCAAATTGCATTTAGGATTATTTTTCTGAGTTTCTATTCCTAATTTTGACAGAGAATCAATAGTACTGTAGTTGGAGTATGTTTAGAATTTGTTGGTTAGTCACTCAATCACTCCATTTAGTGAAAATAAAAGGATTCTCCAGTTTGGTGTCTATTTCTACCTTAAGTATTCTGGCTCCAGCATCCACTTGCACCCTTTGTATGTTTTGTTCTTTCCATGGGCGGTCGTGAATCCAATAATGGCCATCACCTTGGAGGTAGAGTATGGGTTTTTGAAAAGCAGCGGCAATTGACCTGAATTTTTCCACAAACACTTTAAATTTTTCTGTCTTGTCCATATTGGCATGACCAAACACCACCAAAGCATTGAGTGCCTTGTTGTTTTTTTGAATCAGACTTTCAATCCAATCTGCATTGGCTTTTAACCTGCTGTTCCACTCCGTGGAGTCATGTACCGATCCGCCAACAAGGTTTAATCCCACAAAGAGCACGTCTTGCTCCACCCATGTAAAATTCTCTTTTCGTTCTGGCTGGTAGTCAGTTTTCCATGGCATTTCCCAGTTTTCATGGAAGTGCATAAAGTACTTTTCCCAAAGTGAAAAAGCTTCACTCGTATTGTCACAGTCGTTGAATTCATTGTCACCCGGGATAATGTAAACGGGAATGTCTATTTTTTTTAATAGCCCTGAGACATTGTCATAGATGCCTTCTTCGCAAGGCCATTTGCCTGGCTTGATGTCACCCAAATGAATGAGAAAAGAAGAGTTGGAATTGGCATTGTGAATCGAGATATTTTTATCAAATTCCAATTCTACTTCCTTTGAATATGGCACATCTCCTACGGCAGAGAAAGTGATGGGTTTGGGATTATCCTGACAAGCACTGATCAGGCTTACGATTAGGACTAATATTAGAAGCGAATTCTTTTTCATTACAGATAATTTACTTTGGGTTGATTGTTACAAATCTGAGTTCAATTAGTATTACCACAAAAAAACTCGTAACCGTCACTCTGAGGAGCTTTTATTGGAGAGTGTGATAGGAAGCGACGTGAGAGTCCCTATGAGTAAGAGATACTCACGCCTGTCTGCCGTATCAGGCAGGGCTTTCAACACAAAGTCCAACCAAAAGGCTCTGAATAGCCTGTCCCGTACAAAGGTCGGGAACGAGTTTTTGAATGATTCTAGAATCGACCTCAGGTTACAACATTAATTAGAAATGGTCAGTCTCCAAAATTTACAAACCAAACTTCATTAATTCTTGATTTTCAATTTACTCAAAAAGCAAAACTGTTACCAGCCTTTCTGTTGCTTCAAATTGACAATGTGTGCCAGGTGGTGGTTACAGTGCCAGGCATACGAGGCAAGGTTTGTTTCGAGGTTTATTTCTTTTTTGCTTTCAGGGTGAATAAATTTTCTTTGAAAATCTACTGGAGACATGTTTTTTAGTGTCATCACCCACCGGCTATGCAAAGCTTCCAGAAGTTTTAACGATACTTCCACCGGAGCAGAGGAGGCATCCTTCATCTCTGCCCACAGCACTTCATCGTACGCTTTGATGGTTGGTTTGTTTTCTGTCAATGCCCATTTAAACCGCACATAGCTGTTGATATGACTGTCTGCTAGATGGTGCACTACCTGCCTGATAGTCCAGCCTTCTGGACGGTACTGAGTATCTAACTGTTCGTCAAAGAGCCCAAACACAGCCTTAATCAGCTTGTCGGGAAAGTCTTCAATGGTTTGGATATATCCTTTGATATCTTCATAAGAAACGGCTTCAGGTTTCGAAAATTCACCAATCGGATATTTTAATTTCTCCAGAGTTTGATCTTCCATCAGAAGAGGCCTAAAAGAGTGAAGAAAGCTTCATGGCTACTGACATGTCTCCATCGACTTTGAGTTTACCCAACATAAAAGCCCCCATGGCATTCATGTCACCATTGATCAGTTTTTCGAAATTTGAAAGGCTGACTTTTACTGTGCAGTCAGCAGTAGTATCTTCATTTGTTACTACCGTTGGTGATACGGTATCGTCAAGGTAAATGAACCCTTCGTCAAATTGAAACTTGATTTTTGACTTGATGGCACCACCTTTAGTGGCAGCCAAGGTCTTTACTTTGTTGGTCATGTCGTCTAAACTCATATCGGGTTATATTGTTGGTTCTTGGAAAGGTACTAAATCTATTTCATACATTTTTGGCCAGAATTTACCAGTCACGTAGAATCGGTTTGTTTTCGGGTCGTGAGCGATACCGTTGAGCACTTCAGTTCTGCGACCATAGTTTTCTTTATTAAAAATTCCAGCCAGATTGATCATACCCTTTACCTTCCCGCTGCTGGGATCGATAATAGCTATATTGTCGGTTTGGTATATGTTGGCGTAAATATCTCCGTTGATGTATTCAAGTTCATTGAGCGCTGTAATCGGCTGGTTTTGATCGTACACTTGTATCCGACCAATTTCGGTAAAAGACGAAGGATCCATGAAATATAAATATTCGGATCCGTCACTCATCACCAATGAATCCCCTACCGTAGTAATTCCCCATCCTTCTGTGGGGTAGTCAAATTGCCTTACCTCAGTGAAGTCTTCTTTATTAAATACAAAACCTTTCCTTGATTCCCAGGTGAGCATAAATATTTGGTCTTTGTATGGCGTAATACCCTCACCAAAATATGCTTCATCTAGATCAATTTTTTGTAGCACTTTTCCAGTAGTTACTTCTACTTTTCTCAAAGAAGATTCTCCTCTATGCCCCGTGCTTTCATAGAAGTGTCCATTGTCATAAAAAAGCCCCTGAATGTACGCGTCAGGATCATGAGTATAGGTGTTGGTTTTTCTATAAGTGTATTTTACAGGCTCTATATCTGAAAGAAATCGGAGCTGTTGTCTATGGACTTCTTTGACTCCATTGTTTAGATACACAGTATAGGATAAGGATTGCCTTCCTGTGTTTGAAAAAGAAGTGTTCGCTTTGTTCTCTTGACTAGATTTATAGATCAGCTTTGTGCCAATTGTCACAACAAATGAGTCAATTTTAATTGAATCCTGAGCGGCAATAACTTGAAAGTTGATTGGTTGGTTGATAGCTATATTTGATCCATTTTTAGGAGAAGTGACCTTTGATAGTTTTCTGATTATAATGCTTTCCTTTTTTTCTTTGGCACCCCCACAGTCACTAAAAAGCAGAGTGATGGAAGCCAAAAGTAAAACCGTAAGAATGTAGAATATGTGTCGTTTGTGCATAAAATAAATAATCTCCATTAAGGAAAACAGCACGAAGATTCAACATTTTTAATATAAGAAAAAATAAAAAAAGATTATTTTACTAAAATAAGGAATATTGATAAAAATCATCATTCTTCAACCATTTAGTCATTTCTTTTGATCTGATTCATCTCTTTCTTTACAGGATTAATATTTAAAAAATAAGTATTGATTTCAGAAAATATTTCACCATTCCTTAAACACCGGTAGTTAGTTATCGTGACATCCAATTGTATATATAAAATTAAAAACCATGAAACGAATATTAGTCCCTATTGATTTTTCCGAAGAAGCAAACAATGCATTATTGACTGCACATTCATTAGCCAAAGATACCAAAGCAGATATTTTATTGCTTCACGTAGTAGAAGACCCTCATTACAATGCATTTGAAACCGTAGGGGAAAGTCACTATAACCCAATGCAAAATTTATATATTCTCAAGTTGATAGAAAAGACTAAAGAGAAGTTGCAAGCGATTATAGATGATCCAAAATTTGCGAACATTAATATTTCCTATAAAGTAGATATGGGCAATACCTATAAATCCATTGTGGAACACATTACCATTCATAAAAGTAGCCTTATCCTAATGGGAACC
>CAXBNB010000455.1:0-4419 GCA_963976505.1 uncultured Reichenbachiellaceae bacterium | reverse complement strand
TGCTTCATCACCACCTGTTCCTGCACGGATTTCAAGTATAGAGTTTTTGCTGTCATTGGGATCTTTTGGAATCAACATTTTTTTCAATTCCTCCTCCATCTCCTCATTTTTCTCCTCCAATTCTTCCAGCTCCATTTTCGCCATTTCACGAAACTCAGGGTCTTTTTCTGTATTGAGTATCTCTTTTGAGCTATCGATATTCTCCAATACCATCATATACTTATCGTACTTCTCAACAATCTTTTCTAAGTCCTTATACTCCTTACTCAATTTCGAATACTTGCTCATATCCGACATAGCATCCGGCTGAACGATCAGTTGACCCACTTCCTCAAACCTGTGTTTTATTTCCTCCAATTTATCTATCATGTCCATTTACTTAAGTCTCACAAAACTAATTATATAGAGTCTAATTCGGAAACTATGTCAACTATAAGACCTGCTGCGAGTAAGGACTTCTTTTCGTATTATTATCTCATAGAATCCATGTAAATGACACAGCAGCATAATTGTAAAATTCAATACGATCAGAAGCAATGGCATCCTGTGCAACACATCATTCCCTCGGGCTGTCCGCTGGATCTTTTCTTCCTATCTGCACCTAATTATTACTTATCCCCTGCAAAAAGAAGAAAAGGATGCCGCTTCCATCCCGGCTATCTATAGGTTGTACTGCTTTTCTCCAACCATTATTGACTTACTCTTGAGCATAAAACCTTAAATTAGCCATACAGATTAATACTTTACATTATGAGCACCTTTACCATACGTATTTCAGTTGGCTTCATTCTATTCACCTGCTTATTTGCCTGCAACAACTCTAACACGAGTCAAGACAGTAGCCGGGTAAAAGAAATCATGAAGACGCACGAAATAAAAAAAATATCAGATGTTGATATATTAAATAAGGCACTAGAGATAGGAAACGAATTGGCCAAAACGAGCCAGGGTGCTTTGTCAGAAAAACTCATTCAATCCATGAAAAAAGACGGGGTAGCAGAAAGTATTAAATTTTGTCATGAAGTAGCCTCTCCCCTCACAGACTCACTTAGTTCGACATACAAAGCAACTATAAAAAGAACTTCCAATAGGTTACGTAACCCACGCAACCAACCTGATGCAATTGAGACACAATTATTGGACGCCTATCAGTACTCCTTCGACAACCAGCTCGAACTAAAAGAATCTGTCCAAATGCTGGATGATAAAAAAAGTGTGCTTTTCACCAAACCCATTATGCTCAACAACCCGGCTTGCTTGAACTGCCACGGAGAACCTGGCAAAAACCTGAAAGACGAAAACAATTTGTTACTCAAATCTTTGTACCCATCCGACAGTGCTACCGGCTACAAACTCAATGACTTTAGAGGAATGTGGAGCATAATACTTGACAAGAAGACCATTGTGAATGCGTTGTAAGGAAGTGATTCTAATGTAGGCGTTCACATCGCATTTCACACATACCTAAGCCAGGTTAAAATACGACATAGTTTATTAAAGATTCTGAGATTAATTCTCTAATATTGTAATTAGGGCAATAGCCCTAATTCAACAAATCAAATGAAAACTAAAGACAGAATCGTAGAAACTGCCATACGGTTATACAACGAAAAAGGGTTTTCAAATATAACTAGCAGGCACATTGGTGCTGAAATTAAAATCAGCCATGGCAATTTGGAATATCATTTTCCGAATAAAGAGTCATTACTCTTTGCGATTTATGAGCAAATGAGGGAAGAAATCTCCTCTTTCTATACCAGTCAAGATGCAGAAGAGACCAATCCTGTGGAACACCTCCACAAACTGCTAGTCAGGCTTGAGGAGTTTCAATGGAAATACAAATTTTTCAATCTTGATGTTTTAGAAATATCAAGAAACTATGAGAAGGTAAATCTGTTATTAAAAGATACACTCCAGATTCGGAAGGCTCAAATGTCTGGTTTATTTCAGCGTTTTGTACAGCTGGAATACATGAAACCTGAACCTGTGGCGGGGTATTATTACAGGGTTCAGCACACGATAAGGATTCTTATCACATTCTGGAATTCACAGGAAGTGGTGCTTTCCAATTTTGATTTCAATCAACGGGGCGAAATGGTTCGACATATCTGGGATTTATTGCTTCCTCATTTCACAGAAAAAGGAATTAGAAAATATGAATTAGTAAATAATAAATTCCCAATTCCAGAACTAAAGCACGCAATATGAATACAATTTCTACAATTGACCTGTCTGTCATTATTGCTTATACAGCAGGTGTTTTATTGATTGACTTGGCTGCTCTCGGATTGAGAGACGGATTCGTCTAAGACGAATTTTTATAGGGTTAAAAAAATGGCAAATGTATTTCACCAAGATTAAATCAATTATGAAAAAAATTAACATCTTATTACTAGCAGCTTTTCTCCTTTCAGCATGCACAAAAGAGAAAAATCCCAACATCGTAATCATTCTAGCTGACGATTTGGGCTATGGTGATCCCCAAGTGTATAATTCTGAATCTAAAATCCCAACACCAAATATTGATGGGCTAGCTGCGGAAGGCATGCGATTCACTGATGCCCATACGCCAAGTAGTGTGTGTACCCCAACTAGGTATGGTCTGCTAACAGGCAGGTATGCCTGGCGCACGGAGTTGAAAAAAAGTGTCCTCTGGATGTGGGACAAGCCTTTAATAGAAAAAGATAGGCTTACCTTTCCTAAGATGCTAAAAGCAAAAGACTACTCAACTGCTTGTATTGGTAAATGGCATTTGGGATGGAGATGGCCATCCAATGCAGCCGATGGATACATGAATGACACCATACCCATCGGCAATTATGGTTTGAAAGGCAGGAATAAACTTTGGAAGAAAATAGATTTCAACAAAACATTGGGTGGTGGCCCACTGGAAGCTGGATTCGATTACTATTTTGGTGATGATGTACCAAATTTTGCTCCATATACTTTTTTTGAAAACAATAAACTCACTAAAATCCCGGACCTGATCAAACCCAATGACATGTATGGCGGACCAGGCCCAATGTCGGAAGGGTGGAAACTGGAAAATGTAATGCCCGAAATAACCAAACGTGCTGTGAAGTATATTGAAGAAAAAACCCAAAGTGACAAACCTTTTTTCTTGTACTTTGCTTTAACCGCACCGCATACACCCATTGCACCTACTGATGAATTCAAAGGAAAAAGCGAAGCAGGCCTCTATGGAGATTTTGTCCATGAGGTAGACTGGTCTGTTGGGCAAATCATCAAAGCTTTGAAGCAATCGGGTCAGTTTGAAAATACCCTGATCGTTTTCACTTCTGACAATGGTTCACCACAGAGGGATGGCACCAATATGGGTGGGCAAATCGCTTCTGTAAAAAAATATGGGCATGATCCCAGCAGACCATGGAAAGGAATGAAAGCAGATATTTGGGAAGGTGGCCATCGGGTACCATTCATCACCTCATGGCCAGGTAAGATCGTGGCAAATACTGTCAACAATCAGCTTGTATGCCTTACAGATATTATTTCTTCAGTTGCCTCAATATTGGAAATTCCAAGAGACAAAGATGCTATGGAAGACAGTAGAGATATTTCACCAACCTTATTTCAAAACAATACTCCAATCCGTGAAGACCTTATTCATCACTCCGGTGATGGCACATTTGCCATACGAAAAGGAGATTGGAAGTTGATTGAGGGTGTCAATGCCGGAGGATTTAGCAAAGGACTAAAAATCGAAGGGATTCCTGTGGAAACAAAAGGTCAACTGTACAACATCAATAACGATCCTTCTGAAGGAAACAACCTCTACGCCAAGAATAAAAAGAAAGTACAAGAATTGTCTCAACTATTAAATAAGTATAAAAACGCTGATAGAAGCTCCTATGAATAATATTCTAAAAATTCAAATTGTACTATTAATGTATATTGGTAGTACCATATCAATTGCTCAGGTAAATACTAAAGGCAGCCTGGGTAACTATGTGGAAATATTGCCTACAGACACAGAGGAAGAAATCATCAACAAAGCAGCCCGTGTGACACCAAGTGCCAAGCAATTGGATTGGCAGAAAATGGGATTGACAGCCTTTCTACATTTTGGAATCAATACTTTTTCAAATAGAGAATGGGGAGATGGCAAGGAAGATCCGGCTAATTTCAACCCCGAGCAATTAGATGCTGAGCAGTGGGTAAAAACCTGTAAAGAAGCTGGCATGAAACTCATTATGCTCACAGCAAAACACCATGATGGCTTCTGTCTGTGGCCGAGTAAGTACACCGATCACTCTGTGAAAAGCAGTCCTTGGAAAAATGGAAATGGAGATATAGTAGAGGAACTTTCTTTGGCATGTCAAAAGTATGGTATAAAGCTTGGGATTTACCTTTCACCCTGGGACAGAAACAGTCAAGTATACGGAACAGACGATTACAACG
>CAXBNB010000454.1:0-4424 GCA_963976505.1 uncultured Reichenbachiellaceae bacterium | reverse complement strand
CACCAAATTATTTACTTTTTATTCAGGTTTAAAAATGTTGGGTAATGCTGTTCCGGGATTGAAATATGTGATCAATGAAGATTCTCTAATCTTTTGGGGAACAGGCGATCCTACATTTTTACATCCAGACTTTTCAGAACAACCAGTACTTGACTTTTTACAAAATACAGATAAGAAATTGTACTACGCCACAGGCAACTTTCAGGACACCCACTATGGGGCGGGATGGGCTTGGGATGATTATTCTTATTATTACCAAACTGAGCGGTCTGCCATGCCCATTTATGGCAACACAGTCAATTTTGTGAGAGATTCAGTAAAATTAGCCTATCAAATTGTGCCATCGTTTTTTAATGACTTTTCGGATATCCTTGACGAGGAAATGCCATCGTTTTACCCTAATAGAAACCTAGAATACAACATCTTTCCTTATTACCCCGATTCTTCAAAAAGTGACAGGAAAAATAGGATTCCATTCAAAGTATCGGACGAGCTATTGGTCACCCTATTGATGGATACTCTCAACAAACCAGTCAGCATCATTCCTTATCAACCTAGGGAATCTAGCATTACCCTTTATAGTGGACATGTAAATCAAGTTTTTGCCTGGATGCTTAAGGCTAGCGATAATTTTTTAGCCGAACAAATACTCTATATGTGTGCTGCCGAAAAAGGAGATACGCTAAATTCCTCTAGAGTCAGAAATTATATGATAGCAAACCACCTGAATGATCTTCCTTCCTCTCCTGTTTGGAAAGATGGATCGGGGCTATCTAGGTACAATCTTTTCACTCCAAGATCAATGGTAACACTCTTGGAAAAGATCAAACAAGAACTACCGGAAAGTACATTGCTCTCCTTACTTCCAGCCGGTGGAATCGATGGCACATTGAAAGAATGGTACAAATCTGAAACGAATGAGCCTTATGTTTTTGCTAAAACCGGAACTTTCTCCAACAATCACGCACTTTCCGGATTTATACGAACAAAAACAGGAAAACTGCTCACCTTTAGTTTCATGCACAACAACTACAACTCTTCTTCCACTCCTGTGAAATTAGAAATGGAAAAAACTTTAAGATTAATTAGAGATAGATATTAGTTTGTCAAGTTTGACTATAGTTTGTATCCTACTATTTCACTCGATCGATAGTATATTGCACGAGTTGTTCTAAGGAAGTTCTGCTAGGTGAAGGAGGAAAAGTATTGAGAATTTTTATGGCATCTTTATGATAGGTGGTCATAACGGATTCCGCATATTCGATCCCGCCTTTTGTTTTCACAAAGTGAATTACTTCATTTACTTTTTTGGTATTTTCACTATGGTTTTTGATAATTCCCTTAATATTGTTTTTTTCTGTCCAGGTTGCATTTCTTAAAGCATATATGAGCGGTAATGTCATCTTCTTTTCTCTGATATCTATACCAAGTGGCTTACCTATTTCCTGTACACCATAGTCAAACAGATCATCCTTTATCTGAAAGGCCATACCCACTTTTTCACCAAACTCTCCCATTCGAGCAATCGCATTTGCATCCGCTCCTGAAGAAGCCGCACCTACCTTGCAACATGCAATGATGAGGCTGGCGGTTTTTTGTCTGATAATGTCGTAGTAGATATCCTCAGTGATGTTGAGTTTCTTGGCTTTTTCCATTTGCAACAACTCTCCCTCACTCATTTCACGAATAGCCTCAGATACTATTTTAAGCAATGAAAAATCTTCATTTTCTATCGAAAGCAACATTCCTCTTGAAAGCAGGAAATCACCTACTAACACTGCAATCTTGTTTTTCCAAAGTGCATTTACGGAAAAGAAGCCTCGTCGATAATTCGAGTCATCCACCACATCATCGTGCACCAAAGTAGCAGTATGCAACAGTTCTATCAGAGATGCTCCTCGATAACTTGATTCATCAATTGTTCCGGTAGTTCCTGCGCTCAGAAACACAAACATCGGACGCATCTGCTTGCCCTTTCTCTTGACTATGTAAGTCATGATTTTATCAAGCAACATCACATTGCTTTTCATGGAATTTCTGAATTTTTTTTCAAATTCAGCCATTTCATTGGCAATAGGAATCTGTATATCGGATATTTTTATGGGCATTCGAGTGCAATAATAATATAATGTTCTTTAGTAGTTTATTTCCGACTTAAATATTTGTCTTATAAATAAAAATATACAATTCCTGTGTCACATAATGAGAATAAATACGATTAACATTCTCCCAAGGAGAATAATTCAATCCTCAAATTATGTTGATAAAGGTTTCAATGAAATATTTGTCTAAATCATGTAAGTCCTTTGGAAGGTTTTAAGTCTTTTGAGGGATGATAATAGTACATTGAATTCTGGAAGTCCGATAATTAATGAATAAATTGACCCATAAATAAATAACCGTACGTGACACAAATGAACAATCAGAAAAAGCCTATTATTTTAACCTCCAACCATGGAAACAAATCATTTTTATCTGATGTGAGGTATGATCAAAATGGACAAAGAAAACCTATCGTTTTATTCATCCATGGGTTTAAGGGCTTTAAAGACTGGGGATATTTTGATTTGATGGCTGATCATTTTTCACAGGCAGGTTTCGTTTTTGTGAAAATGAACCTATCTCACAACGGCACTACTCCGCAAAGCCCGTTGGACTTTGCTGACCTTGAGGCTTTTGGCAACAACAACTTCACCATCGAATTAGATGATATTGGGCTAATGTTGGATCATATAGGAAGTGATCAATTTCCTGTACCGAAAGAAGAGTTGGATACCAATAAAATCTTTCTGATGGGACACAGCCGTGGAGGAGGTATTTCGATAATAAAAGCTGCTGAAGATTCAAGAGTCAAAAAAATAGTAACCCTAGCCTCTGTATCCACACTCACCTCAGTGATGCCCATTTCTGACATAATAGATACATGGAAGCAAGAAGGTGTTCATTTCATTTTCAACTCCCGAACCAAGCAAAATATGCCACTATACTATCAGTTGGCTGAAGATTATATAGCCAATGAACAAAGGTTCAATGTAATGGAGTGTGAATCTCGATCGGATATTCCTCACTTAATTATACATGGTGATCAGGACGAAACTGTACCATTAGATTCGGCTATTGCTCTAGAAGAAATATCCGGCTCGGCCGAACTTTTCGTGATTAAAGGGGGAAATCATGTGCTTGGTGGCAGTCACCCTTTCCCTGAAAGTCAACTTCCTGAACACGCTTTACATGCGATCAATAAGGCGATTAATTTCTTGGGCTAATCTTTAACTAATGGATCCTATCCTCTTCCTTTGTCTGCTAAACGGTAAAAATGATCAATTGATCTTGACTCATGATAAATTGATTGTCATTTTCAAGGGAAAATCGCAGGTGTTTTATCGTAGCAACATTTTGAAGCTTATTCTCACTAAGAAAAAATTGATAGTTCCCCTGATAATTGGTGGTATCGGCGCTTCATTGTCCATAATAGCAATGTCAATGGGCTGGTATTACAGACAACTCAATCTGGTTATTGTATTTTTGTTCCTAGGTGTTCTTTACTATGGTTTTACAGGAAAAGACGCATTGGAATTGTTCGAAAAAGGGCACTCAAATATTTTTTTATTAAAAAAGACCCTACCTTCAATTCAAAAATTCCTTTCAATCTTCAGTAGCAGTCAAGCACATTTACAACACTCCTATCAAAATTTTATATACCATCTGGCTGATCCCAAAGAATGGGAAAACCAACTTTCTGAAGAACACTTTACACCTGAAAATTTTAAAGATGAAGGATTTGTACATGCATCCAATGCGGCTCAAGTGCAAGCCACACACCAAAAATATTATAGTGAAAAAGACGCAATGATACTGGTGACAATAGTACCAGAATTTCTAACAGGACAACTAAATAATGAATATAATTCAGACAGAAACGAGGTATTTCCTCATATTTACGCACCAATAAACAAGACCGCAATCATTCGTTTACAATACTACTCCTCTGACAGTTCCACAGACTTATTCTTAGAATAGAAATTTATTTGGCAGCCAATTGTTCTGCTTCATCAAACAATTCAAGCGCCTGTAGGAAAATCTCATTGGTTTCATTGTATATCGGATAAAAACCATTGCTTTTCCAAATACCTCTGGCAATTTGAGCTTTCACATAGGTTTTCATCAATTCTATTGAGTGATCATATTGCTTTTGATTGAGCTTCAGGTTATTCTTTTCACCTAATGCTACCATTTCGTTAAGCATTTTATCTGTTACTTGAAAAGACTTTTTAAATGAATCAAAACCTTTGGCCTCCAGTTTCTCTTTATTGGTTTCATTGTAATGCAGTGCATACTCTCTAATGGTACCTGTGGTAAACAATCTATTGAGGTAAACGCTATTTTCAGCAGTATCCAATGGAACAAAGTAATCCGGAACAATA
>CAXBNB010000453.1:0-4427 GCA_963976505.1 uncultured Reichenbachiellaceae bacterium | reverse complement strand
CCTGCTGTCCATCAAAATTGTTTTGAATACGTAGAAGCTTGCTTTAAGATCAGTTCTGAACTGGGTGCGTCGTTTGTTGCCGGGCCGATGTATTCGGCAGTGGGCAAAGCCAGGCTATTGCCTCCGGACGAACGCAAAGCAGAATGGAACTTGGCAGTGAGGAATCTAAGGAAAGTGTGTCTGATTGCAGAAAAGTATGGTCAACAAATAGCCTTGGAACCACTCAATCGTTTTGAATCTGATTTGGTGAACACCGCCGAAGATGTAGTGCGCATGGTGAAGGCTATCGACCATCCGGCTGCTAAGATTCTACTGGACAGCTTTCACATGACCATTGAGGAAAGAAACCTACAAGCTGCCATTGAAACGGCTGGGAAAGATTTGATTCATTTCCAGGTGTCGGAAAACTATCGGGGTACACCGGGTAGCGGACAGACCCGATGGAACGACATCAAAAAAGGGTTGGAAAACATCAATTATGAAGGCGCAGTGTCGATCGAAAGCTTTACGCCAGAGGTAAAAGAGCTTGCAGGGGCAGTTTGTATTTGGAAAAAATTCTCAGAATCCCAAGATCAATTTGCCATAGACGGTTTACACTTTCTAAAGGGGCTTTTTAACAAATAGTCGACTTCTTTTATTCGAAAAAAATACAATTACTAAAAAATTAATATCACATGGACAACAAAAAAATCAACATTGCCATAGTAGGCCTTGGTTTTGGAGCCGAGTTTATTCCTATTTATCAAAAACACCCAAATGCCAATATGTATGCCATCTGCCAGCGGACCAAGTCTAAACTGGATGAAGTAGGCGATGCATTCGGCATAGAAAAAAGATACCAGGATTACGATGAATTGCTCAAAGACCCGAATGTCGATGCAGTGCATATCAATTCGCCAATACCGAACCATGGAGAGCAATCTATAGCTGCTCTCAAAGCTGGAAAACATGTGGCGTGTACCGTGCCGATGGCTACCACGGTGGAAGAATGCAAAGAAATAGTAGAGCTGGTGCAATCCACCGGATTAACTTATATGATGATGGAGACGGTGGTGTACAGCCGTGAGTTTCTTTTTGTAAAGGAGCTTTATGACAAAGGAGAGTTGGGGAAACTACAATTCCTAAGGGCTGCCCATCAGCAGGAAATGGCCGGATGGCCGGGCTATTGGGAAGGACTGCCGCCGATGTATTATGCGACTCACTGCGTAGGACCAATATTGGCATTGACACAGTCGCAGGCGGAGTATGTGTCGTGCTTTGGTTCTGGCACTATCGATGAAGAGTTGATTCCAAAGTACGGTTCTCCATTTGCCATAGAGAGTTGCCATATCAAATACAAGGACTCTGATTTGTCTGCGGAGATCACCAGGTCGTTGTTCAATACGGCCCGCCAGTACAGAGAAAGTTTTGATGTATATGGATCGAAAAAGACATTTGAATGGTCGCTGATTGAGGGTGAAAAACCTGTGATCCATACAGGCGAAACTCCTGAGCGAGTGACTGTGCCCGATTATGCGCACCTACTACCGGAGGAGATTCAGTCGTTTACTCAGGCGGGAGTCTATGACTCTGACGACAACCAGCATTTGTCGTTTATCCAAGGAGCAGGACATGGAGGCTCGCACCCACACCTGGCACATGCCTTTGTCAATTCTTTGCTTACAGGAAAAACGGCTTATCCAAACGCAAAGCAGTCCGCCAACATCACCTGTGTCGGCATCTTGGCACACGACTCAGCCATGAATGGTGGAGAGATCGTAAAGCTGCCGATGTTTACTTTGGAGTAGGAGGTGAGAAACTTTCCTAAACTTTCAAAGTTTAGGAAAGCTAAATTATTCACCTCACAAAGATTCTAGAAAATATACCAATTGAAAAAGGATGGTTTTATAAGCCATCCTTTTTTTATGCGCCTGATTGAATCTGAGTTGACATCTTTATTTGGCATTATTATAATAACCTTTGAAATAGTTGTTATTTTTAGGAGATAATAATAAATGGAATTCATAAATGATGTATAGCGTACTGTATGCTTTACTCAAATGTTAGGGATAATTTATGAGCAGTGATGAGCAGGAGCTTTGGAACCGAATAAAGAATTTTGAAATCAGCGATCCAATCGCTGAATTTTCATTTTCGGATCGACTCTCCAGAGAAAACTCATGGACATTGGAATACTCTCTAAGAACCATTCTTGAATACAAGAAATTCATGTTTCTAATCTGCGTTTCAGAACATCCCCTAACTCCTTCAGGTCAGATAGATCAAGTTTGGCATTTACATCTAATATACACTGTGTCTTATTGGACAGACTTCTGTAAGAATACTCTCAACAAATTCGTTCAACATGGCCCAACCAAAGGAGGAGAAACCGAGAAAGCAAAATATAATAACTGGTATGAAGCAACTAAAGAGCTATACATTTCAAAATTTGAAAAAGACCCACCAATTGATATCTGGCCTTCTAGTGAAGTCAGATTTGGACAACTCAGATTCGCAAGGGTGAACTTGCACTCCAATTGGGTAATTTCTAAACCTATATTTTTTCGTAAATGGAAATTCTGGAAAAACTAACACCAACGGAAACATATCTAGTAAGGGATAATTCCGGTTCAACTTTTAAGGAACTCTTAAAACTGACATTGGCAGACCTTTGCTTGAAAAAAGTATTGAAAATTGAAGATAAAGAAGTTCAATCACATCCTAGAAGCCCTGTTAGGGTACTAAAATATGTTTTAACAGGAAAGAACTTCAACAACTATAAACCAAAACCTCACGAACTTGCTTTCCTAAGTCCATTCCAAAAGAACTCGGAGATTGAAGTTCTCTTCAATCACACAATTAAAATGGCTTATGAGAATGTAAAGAACCGAAAAAGGTACGTTTACAAATCCATATTACTGAATCCAGAACTAACTGAACGGTTCCATAAGGACTTCTTTACCAAACTGATAGGTGGCATTTCCTTGAATAACGCTGGAGAAAGTGCGAAAATAAAAGTCGATCAAGAACTTAGAAAACTTGAATCTGAACTGCCTCAAATTATTCAAAATGATAAAAAAAGAGCTCTTGAAATTCTAAACAGAATTGGTGGAAATGTTTTTCTTATATCCGGATTGGATTTTGAACTTTTGAGAGAAATAGATGAGGAATTAACAAAAGCACTTGAACGCGGAGTAGATAATTATGGGTATGGTTGTGGAGGCTGTTACACCTCCTATGGAGACAACTCCGATTCTTTTGACGGAGCTTTTGATAGTGCTGACAGTTCAGGAGGAGGAAGCGGATGTGGTGGTGATTCTGGATGCAGTGGTTGTGGAGGATGTGGTGGTTGCGGTGGATGCAGTTAAAATATCGCTAAAAAACACTATCATCCATTAGCGAACAGTGCTATTTGCAAAGGCTGTTGCGATGAGATACTTTTATAGATATTTAAAAAGTCCAGCTTACGGATGATAGTTGGTTGAGGTGAATTGTGACCTGTCCTAAAAGAGGTAATAGAATGTATCATAATGACATTCAAGCTACTTCGCCTTTGTTGGACTTGTGTCCAACAAACCACTGAACTAAGCCAATCAAAATTATAACAATTGACTTACTAACCTTAAAAACAAAAAATATGAAAAGAATTAAAAAATTTGGAGTTTACCAGACGGCAAAGGTTTCAGGCATCATTTATTTTCTAATAGCAGCAGTTTTCATGATCCCTTTTGGAATTATAAGTTCAATGTTTGGTGGTGGTAATTTTCCGGGTTTTCCATTTGGAGGTGGGTTCTTTTTCATTTTTATGCCATTTCTGTATGGAATTATGGGGTTTATTATGGCAGCAATAGGCTGTTTGATTTACAATCTAATCGCCAATTGGACGGGAGGAATTGAATTGGAAGTTGAGACGATAGACGAGAACTTAAGCTAACAGTGAAACAACTAACACCTAATAGGCTAAGCTGATACACGGAAAATAAAATTCGAATCATGGTCTTTATTTGTTTGCAGGTCACAAGACCTGCAAAGGCAGCATTCGTTGTGGGACACACGGCGGATAGCTGATCGTTGTGGTGAATTACTACATAAAATGTATCATAATGATAATCCAGCTACTTGAAATAGAAAAATTGATTTAAAAGACAACTTATGATTCTCAGACTCATTGTATTTTTAGCAATCAATTTTGGAGCGCTTGCGATTGGAGGGTTATTCACCAGCCAAGGAGTGCCTTCTGATTGGTATGTCGATATGTACAAAGCACCATGGACTCCTCCCGGCTGGGTTTTTGGAGCTGCCTGGACTACAATTATGGCCTTGTTTGGTGTATATATGGCTTACTTGTGGCCAGCAAATGAGAACAAGAAGCTTCTTATTGGCCTATACGTCATTCAATTGATTTTGAATATTGGATGGAATCCAACTTTCTTTTATTACCACAGTGT
>CAXBNB010000452.1:0-4434 GCA_963976505.1 uncultured Reichenbachiellaceae bacterium | reverse complement strand
CCATATTCTATTTTCGTTCTCAATACGACCCCTGAAAGTGCAAAACCAATAGAAAATTCATTAATTGATGTTAATGATTCTATAGAATCCAATGTATTGGGAATTGAAACAATTGTAGTAGGACAAACTCAAAGTAATAGATTGGCAAATGCTACTTTGAGCGGTTATATAAAGGAGGCCAGTACTGGTGAAGAGATTGTTGGGGGAACGCTGTATGTAGAACAGTTGAAAAAAGGAACCTCCAGCAACGCTAAAGGATTTTACTCCATCGATTTACCAGTTGGTATTTACGACATTACTTTCAGCAGTATAGGGTTGAAGGATGAAACGAGACATCTGATATTAAAAGCTTCCGGTGAGGTAAATATTGAGCTTTTTGAAGAGGCTGTGCAAATGGAAAATGTAATAATAAGCGGAGAAGCAGAGGATGTGAACATTTCCAGTACCAGAATGAGTATGACAAAATTAGATATGAAAACCATAGAAAAGATGCCTGCTTTTTTGGGGGAAGTAGATGTAATTAAAAGTTTAATATTACTTCCATCGGTCAGTACGATAGGTGAGGGCGCTTCAGGGTTTAATGTAAGGGGTGGTGATATTGATCAGAACCTGATACTGTTGGATGGTGCTCCTGTTTTTAATTCTTCTCATGTCTTTGGGTTTTTCTCGGTATTCAATCCTGATGTAGTAAAAGAGGTTACATTATATACTGGAGGTATTTCTGCAAAATATGGAGGTAGGCTCTCTTCCATATTGGATATCAAACAAAAAGAGGGCAACTTAGAAAAAGTTACCGGTAAAGGAGGGCTGGGAATAGTGTCCAGTAGGTTAACTCTCGAGGCACCTATTGTCAAAAATAAAAGCTCTGTATTGATTGCTGGAAGAACTTCCTATTCGGATTGGATGCTGAAAAAAGCACCAGATTTAAACGTAAAAAATAGTTCTGCAGCTTTTTATGATTTAACAGCTAAAATAAATTACACTTTTAATGATGAGAATAAATTGTCATTGTCCACCTACTTAGGCCAGGATAAATTCAGACTGGGGCTTGATACCACTTATCATTGGGGGAGTGCCAATGCAGTATTAAAGTACAGCCATGTTTGGAGTGAAAAGCTTTTTTCTGACTTTACTGCAGTGTATAGTAAATATTCCTATAAGGTGGATAATCAGGATGAAAATAATGCCTTTGAGTTGCAATACGACATCATTTACAAAGGTTTGAAAGCAGATTTCACATACTTCTTACAAAAGCATCAAATTGATTTTGGAGCGAATGCAATAAGGTATGAATTTCAGCCAGGGTTTCTAAAACCTACTACTGATGTTTCCAGTGTCAATTCTGTTAAAGTAGAAAATGAACAGTCTCGTGAAGTGGCTCTTTATATCAATGATGAATATAAAATAAACTCAAAAATATCATTAATGTATGGTTTGAGGTATTCAATGTTTCAAAACCTTGGTCCGGCAAATGTTTACACATATCGGAGTGGCATTCCCAAAGATCCAGGGTTTATCACAGACACTCTACAGTTTAGCAAAGGAGCTATCATAAAAACGTATGGGGGTTTTGAGCCGAGACTGTCTGTGAAGATAGGTTTAGGCTTAAAAAGTTCGTTAAAACTGAGTTATAATAGAATGAGACAATATATATCTATTATATCAAACACTTCATCCATGACACCTATAGATATTTGGAAAACCAGTGATAAACATATAAAACCCCAAATCGGGGATCAGATCATTGTTGGGTATTTCCGAAATTTTGCTAATAATTCTATAGAAGGATCCATCGAGACCTACTACAAAAAAACGAGTAACCTTGTAGAATATAAGGATGGTGCAAATTTACTTCTCAATGAAACTTTGGAGGCGGACCTTCTAGAAGGAAAAGGAAGAGCATACGGAATAGAGCTACAGGTAAAAAAGAAAACTGGCAGGCTGACCGGATGGGGAAGCTATGTGTACTCAAGGACTGAAAGAAAAGTAAATGGGGGATCTTCCGAGGAAAAAATCAACTTTGGGGAATATTATCCTTCTAATTATGACAAGCCCCATAGCGTTAAGGTTGTCAGTGAGTATAAAATTTCTCAGCGGTGGAGTTTTTCCACCAATTTCACTTATGGTACAGGAAGGCCATTTACAGCACCGTTTTCCAAATTCAAGATCAATAGCGGTTTTCTAAGAGATGTGACCGTTGCTAACTTTTCTCAAAGAAATCAATACAGAATACCTGACTATCACCGGCTGGATATATCGGTGACATTAGATGAAGGGCATAGAAAAAATCGTAAATGGAAAGGGAGTTGGACATTGTCGGTTTACAATGTTTATGGTCGAAAGAATCCCTATTCTGTGTTTTTTAGAAATGCAGATGGAGTTCCGCCACAGCCTTATAAATTAGCCATTCTGGGAACGCCGTTTCCAGCATTGACTTATAATTTTAATTTTTAAACAGTATGCTATGTTACAGTATATTATTTTGAGAGTTTAAAAATAATATTGACATGGTAAAAGGAGTAAACAGATAGCTATATGAAAATCAATAGAAAAACAATATACATTTTGCCTATTCAAGCGTTGTTGCTAGCAGTTTCTTTTTGTTCTTTCTCTCAAGATAAGAGTCAGTTGCAACAAGATATTTTGATTAAGTTTGATAAATTCAGTAAAGAATTTCCACAGGAAAAAATCTACCTTCATTTTGATAAACCATTTTATATTCAAGGTGAAACAATTTGGTACAAAGCATACCTTGTAGATGCCCTGGATAATAAATTTAAGGATTCCGATGAGATAATATATGTAGAACTCCTAGATCATGAGGGAGAAATAATAACCCGTCAATTACTCCAGACCAAAAAAGGACATGCAAATGGAGATCTCTCATTGTCGCAATCCCTACCTCAGGGAAATTACCGTATTAATGCATATACTAATTGGATGAAAAACTTTGATCAAGATTTCTTTTTCTCCAAAGAAATACCTGTTTATGACTTGAAAAAGAAAGAAGACGATTCAGAGAAAATTTTATCAGAAAAAAGTCAAGACGCAGATTATGATTTACAATTTTTTCCAGAAGGTGGAGATTTGATATATGGATTAACCAGTAAAGTAGCATTTAAAGCAATAGACATTTCGGGAAAAGGAACCCATGTATTGGGTGAGATTGCCGACCGGTCGGGAAATGTACTGTTGCATTTTGAAAGTTCTCATTTAGGTATGGGAGCTTTTACCATGACTCCTGAAAAAGGAAAAGAGTACTTTGCAACACTCAAACCAGAGAATGGAAAAAATATTCAATACGCTTTACCGAAGGCAAAAGAAGAAGGTTTTGTCATGACTGTAGATAATTTTCATAGTGATAATATAAAGATTGATGTTGCTGGTAGCGAGAAGTCAATAAATAATTCAGGAGAAGTTTTACTAGTAGTGCAGTCTGGTTCTACCATACGATACAGTAGGCTTGGCGATTTTCAAACAAGTTCATCATTTACCACCTATATACCAAAAAAGGATTTGCCAACTGGAGTGGCACAAATCACTTTATTTAATGCAGAAGGGAGTCCTCAAAGCGAACGTTTGGTTTTCATTAACCAGCATCGGAATCTTAATATTGAAATAAAAACTGATAAAAATACTTATCAACCCAGAGAAATGGTTCATTTTGATCTATCAGTTACTGACCATCGGGGAAACCCCATACAGGGAAATTTTTCTTTAACAGTAATAGATGTCAGTCAGGTTGTCGACATTGAAAAGTATAACGACAATATTTTTACCAACCTTTTACTTACATCCGATTTAAAAGGAAATATTGAGCAACCTGGCTATTATTTTGATAAAGCTAATCAAGATAAGGAACAAGCATTAGATTATCTGATGCTGACACATGGATGGAGAAGGTTTTTATGGAAACAAGTACTTTTTGAAGAATGGTCTCCTATCAGTTATGCTTTTGAAAAGAACAAAATTATAAGAAGGGGGCAAGCAATTGACCTTTCCACTAATTCGCCTGCTGGCTCAGTTTTGATTGCTTATTTAGGACTTAATGAAATTGATGCAGGTAGCAAGTTTGCAGATGAGAATGGCTTTTTTGATTTTTATGTTGATCCGGTTTTTAATAAAGAGGTAGTTTTTTTAGCTGTAGCAGATGCAAATGATACTCAAGATAATTATAAGTTTAAAGTGGATGGCAACCCTAAAAAGGAATACTTAACAAGTGAAAAAAAAACCTACAACCAAAATCCAATAATGAAGAACGCGATAAAAAAAAGAATAGAAAGAGCTACTATAGAAGCTTCGTTTGACTATTCTTCTGAAGAAATTTATTTTTTGAATGAAATCATTGAGTACGATCATCAGCTTACTTATGCCAATACGGACTTGGGAATAGCTGATCATATAATAAGATTAGACAGATACAATCCATTCAAC
>CAXBNB010000451.1:0-4448 GCA_963976505.1 uncultured Reichenbachiellaceae bacterium | reverse complement strand
CTTTAGCAATATTAGCCTTCAAAGATTCCAAACTATTGCCTCCTGAAATTACAAATGTAACCTTTTGACTTTCGTAAGCTCCAAGGTTACCTATTTGTGCAGTAAGTAATTGTGCCACATCATTACCAGCCCCCAATTCTCCTGCAATTTGTTTTTCGGAAGTGAGAAAATTAAATTTCTCTGTATCCGAAAATGTAGTGGCCAATTCAGCACTGTTGCCATTTTTATCAGATAAATCCAAAGAATGTACCAATGCATTCTGACTTGAAATAAGTGCCATACCCATGTATTCAGTTAATACCTCATCATGGGTATATGCCAATTTATCGTCCAAATCCCAATTGGATTTATTACTTGTATAATTTCCCAAATCCCAATCAGCAAAAAAACCGACCTGCAAATCATTTTTAGCTTTTGCGGTATTGTTTATCAACCTATACTCAACAATAACAAACTCATTGTTTTCATTATCATTCCAAAGCATTACCTCTTGCTCTACTACAACACCCAAAGAGGTTGTCCCCGCATTAGAGTCTGTAAATGAACTCTTGCTATAGACATCTGCTGAAGCTTGATGGTGCAATTTAATTTTATCAAGTGCTGAAAAATCCTGTTCGAAAGTAAACGCATCGAAATTATTCAACAGGTTGTCAGAAATTGAATCCTGATGATTTCCTATTACTAATCCCAAATGTTCGGAAACAAAATTATCCTTAAAATAAAACCCAAAGTTGTTTTGTGACACATTGTTAGAATGCCCAAGGTTCCCGTTACGATCTATATTAAATGAAATAGTAGGATTATGTATCCCTAGATTAGCTGGACTTATGGGAAATTCAACATACTCAAAGTCTTCGTACGCACCATCAAGAAAGTCTATTCTAACAATGATTCTTTCATCATGTTGGGCAGCATCTGTTATAACTATGGCTGTTTCAAATACTTCACTCAGCCCCATTTCACCTAAGGCACCAATTGTCAATACAGGGTCAGGGATGATTACATTGGGGTTCTCAGAGGATAAAGTCGCTGTAGCATTGATTGTAGGATTGAGGTAATTCAAAAAATCCAATGACAATGTAACCGTGTCGCCAAAAAAAGCATATTTGCCAAATGAATTTGAATAAGAAAAGTCTTTGATCCGAATTGAGCGTGAATCGCTTTCAGACACAGCTCTAAACACATTCAGTCTTCCTTTTCCCAATTGACCTATATAATTATCATTGGAACCAATATCATATACATCATCTGCTGTAACCCTGACTTGCTCCATGATCTGGAGTGCATTCCAATGTGGAAAGACACTTTTCACCAGAGCAGCAGCACCTGCTACTTGTGGTGAAGAAAAAGATGAGCCACTTTCACTGACATAAGAATCTCCATTTTTAGTAGAGTAAATCCCAAAACCAGGTGCCGTTAAATCTACCTTATAGCTATAAGTAGCCCCAGGAGATTTGTTGTCTTCCATATCTGTATTTGCCACAGAAAGCACATAGTCGTAAGAAGCCGGATAAAATTGTAATTCATCATTGGTATTACCTGCTGCAGCTACTACTACCATGTTTTTTTCCAAAACCGCATAACTGATGACATCTTGAGCAAAAGAAGAATAATTACCTTCCGAACCCCAGGACAAATTGATCACATCATATCCCTGATCTGCAGCATATATGATGGAACCATAAGTATCAAACGCAACACCATTCGAAGAACTAAACACTTTGAGAGGAACAAATTTTGAGTTGAAACCCAAACCAGCTATACCGATACCATTGTCAGTAACAGCACTACTCAATCCAGCTACTTGGGTACCATGCCCATTCTGATCTGCTGTAGGATCATTGTCATCATCTGCAAAATCCCAACCTTGATAATCATCCACATATCCATTTCCATCGTCATCTATACCATTTATAGGGTCTGATTCATTCAAAAATAAGTTGCCTACTAAATCCACATGATCCAATTGCACTCCAGTATCACTTACTCCTACTATTATGGACTCACTGCCTTTGGTAATATCCCAAGCTTCTTTGGCTTTAATCAAATCCAAGCTGGTCTGTGCAGCGATATTTGAATCATTTGGAGTAAATAGCAACTGTTCTTTAAAAAAGGACTCAGCATACAGTACATTAGAATAGCTCTTCAGCTTATTGATTATATCCTCGATATTTTCTTCCTTATCAATCTGAATGATGTAGATGTTATCTAACACAGATTTTTTTGTGGATAAAGAATTGGTTGTAAGATTCTTATTCTGATTAAATTTTAAGCTTTCAACACTGCTAACTCCAGTCACAGTTGCTATATCATTGGGATCAATTGCATTAACATTGAAACTTCTTTGACTCAATACGCTTATTTCACCCTTGAGCTTCACCACAATTTGCCCTGTGACAATATTGTTTTTGTTATTTCCAGCATTGCCATATTTCACTCTTTGTCCTGCTGCAGACAAGATCAATATCTGGGTGAAAAGAAATGAAATGATAAAGGCAATTCTCATTCGCATACTTAGTAAAATGAAATAAAAACTAAAAATAAACAAATTGAAATTTAAGGAAGGAACAAATCTTCATATAAACAGTATTAATGCATTATATATTGAATGTGACTAAACCATTTTCAACTCTTCAATAACTATTCAGATTTAAACTGCCATTATGTCTTATTTATCTATCTTTGTGCTCTTAAAAACTCAGATCAATTGAAGGAAGTAATTAACGATATTGAAATCCTTTCGGGGGAAGAAGTAGCCTGCGAAACCATAAAAATTTCTCAGGACATCAAGGGAAGTACCAATAAAAAATTATACCTCGAGAGTTACGGCTGTCAGATGAATTTTTCAGATAGTGAGATCGTCTCATCTATCATGAATAAAGAAGGAATTGGTACCACATCTAATATCGAAGAGGCAGACATAGTTTTTCTCAACACCTGTTCGATTAGAGAAAAAGCAGAACAAACCGTTAGGAGAAGGCTCAATCAAATCAATGCATTAAAAAAAAATAAGCCAGGATTAATGGTTGGTGTATTGGGATGTATGGCTGAGAGGTTGAAATCAAAGTTGCTTGAAGAAGAGAAAATTGTTGATTTGGTAGCGGGCCCTGATGCTTATCGAGACCTCCCGGGTTTGGTGAAAGAAGTAGAATCGGGTCAAAAAGCTGTGAATACGTTTTTATCAAAAGAGGAAACTTATGCAGATATAAGCCCTGTAAGGTTAAATTCCAATGGAGTGACTGCCTTGATATCCATCATGAGGGGATGTGACAACATGTGTTCTTTTTGCGTGGTACCTTTTACCAGAGGAAGAGAAAGAAGTAGAGATCCTTATTCCATTGTTGCTGAAGCGCAGGATTTATTTGACAGAGGGTACAAAGAAGTAACATTACTAGGACAAAATGTTGACTCATATAAATGGTCTGCACAGGAAAACAATAAAGTAAAACTAGAGAAATCTGAAGTAGGGGAAATAGTCAATTTTGCAAATTTATTGGAAATGGTAGCTCAGGTAAGCCCCGTGCTTCGCGTAAGGTTTTCCACATCCCATCCAAAAGACATCACTGATGATGTATTGTACGCCATGAAAAAGTACGACAACATCTGCAAAAACATACACCTACCTGCTCAAAGTGGTAACTCAAGGGTTTTGGATCTGATGAACAGAACATACGATAGAGCGTGGTACATTAAAAAAGTGGATGCCATTAAAAGCATATTGGGACAAGAATGCGGCATTTCTTCGGATATGATTACTGGTTTTTGCACCGAAACCGAAGAAGAGCATCGTGACACCATTAGTTTAATGGACTATGTGAAATACGATTTCTCATATATGTACTTTTACTCTGAGAGACCCGGCACATTAGCTGAGAAAAAACTTCAAGATGATATCCCACTAGAAGTAAAAAAGAGAAGACTAAGTGAAATAATAGACAAGCAACAAGAGATTTCGCTTGAAAGAAACAAACTTGATATTGGAAAAACCCACCAAGTACTGGTAGAAGGGTTTTCGAAAAGATCAAGGGAGCAAATGCAAGGAAGAAATAGTGCCAATAAAGTAATTATTTTTACTGCCACCGGAATCAAAAAAGGAGAATTTGTAGATGTGAAAATCAATGATTGCACTACTGCAACCCTTTTTGGAGAAATCGTAAATTAGAATCAGGTCAAATATGGATATACAAACCATAAAACAACGCTACGGAATTGTAGGAAATTCACACCTACTCAATCATGCCATCCATGTTGCTACGCAAGTAGCTCCAACTGATATGAGTGTGCTGATAACCGGAGAAAGTGGTAGTGGTAAAGAATCTTTTTCTAAAATCATCCATGCCCTAAGTGCCAAAAAACATGGACAGTTTATCGCTATCAACTGTGGTGCGATTCCAGAAGGTACGATAGACTCTGAACTATTTGGCCATGAAAAGGGCTCATTTACTGGG
>CAXBNB010000450.1:0-4449 GCA_963976505.1 uncultured Reichenbachiellaceae bacterium | reverse complement strand
CTGTAAAAAGGGAAGTAAGACCTCCATATCACTTGGCCAAACACTACCCAAAACCATCATTTTCTCCCCAGCCTTAAATATTTCTACTTCCTTGATTTCTTTTTTTTGACCCACAATGTCCAGCACCCTGTCAAACCTGGTGTCACCAGAAAGTGATATATTATTCAAATTTAATCCTTCTAATAATTTTTGAGAATTGTGATCCTGTACGAAAAAGTGATCAAAACATTGGAGCATTTTCCTGTGCAAGCCTCCATATATTTTGAAGAATGGTTGACTCTTTCTGAATATGGAAGAAACAGACAGAGTGATGACCTTATTCTCTGCACAGGTCTTAAGGAAATGATACCAAAATTCATACTTTATAATAATAGCTACCTTAGGTCGAACTAGTTCAATAAATGTTTTTGCATTTTGTGCTGTGTCAGCCGGAAGGTAAACCACCAGATCAGCTCCTTCATAGTTTTTTCTCACTTCATATCCTGAAGGGGAAAAGAAAGAAAGTACTATTATCAAGGAGGAATCATGACGTTTGAGCTTCTCCATTATAGGCCTACCTTGTTCGAATTCACCTAAGGACGCTGCGTGAAACCAGATTACCGCATTGTGCTTTTCTTGAGAGAATTGTTCCAGTTCAGCCCATCCATTTTCTCTTCCTTCAGAAAGCTTTTTGGCCTTCGTGTTAAAAACGGAAGCAAATTTAATCAGCAGACTAAATACGGAAATGCCCAGATTGTAAAGGATAACGCTCATTATCGCCAAAAATAGAAAAACCTCTCGCTATGGAGAGGTTTTTCCTGTATTTTATATTCTAACCTGAACTTGTTCAGGATCAGTATTAGTGAGAAGCCAAATAGCTTGCTACCCCTTCTTTGGTAGCTTGCATTGCTTCTTTTCCTTCTTCCCAGTTTGCAGGACAAACTTCACCATGTTTTTCAACATACTGAAGCGCGTCAACCAAACGGATCATTTCATCAATATTTCTTCCCAACGGAAGGTCATTGATTGTTTCGTGTCTTACTGTACCTTCCTTGTCGATCAAGAATGAACCTCTATAAGCAATTGGAAGTCCGATAAAAGAAAGTTTTCCTTCTTCGTCGTAATCCCATTCACCTGCCAATACGCCGAAGTTGCTTGCTATTACTTTGCTTGTGTCTGCCACGATTGGGTAAGTTACTCCTTCGATTCCGCCTTTGTCTTTTGGAGTGCACAACCATGCCAGGTGTGTTTCTTCAGTATCTGTCGAAGCTCCTACTACCGCTACTCCTCTTTTTTCAAATTCAGCTAATTTTTCCTGAAAAGCTAAAATCTCAGTTGGGCATACAAAAGTGAAATCCTTAGGGTAAAAGAAGAATACCACTTCGTTTTTTCCAATGTATTGCTCCAATGAAAAATCCTCAACAATTTCTTCTCCGTTGATTACTGCAGGTGCAGTAAATAAAGGTGCTTTTTTTCCTACTAATGACATTAATATTATGTTTTAAAAGTTAATAAATGCGTTTCAATTTTTTACAAAAGTAAATCATAAAAGAGAAGGGGCAAGGGAGACTACTATCAATTATGTTTATGTCTTCATAGACATCAGACATCTGTTTCCTAATTAAGATTTGTACACATAAGTTTTCATTAAAATGAATGTTTGTTTTGATGCAAAAGATGGAGTAAATTTTATTATTCTGCTCTATTATGTTAATAGAGTCATTTAAAGCCGAAAAATGGCTTTTTGCAGAAAACTAAAAATCAGAGTAACTTTATATTGGTTTCACTAAAACATCTTGTTATGAAAAGCCTGACTATTAAATTGATTTTAATTTTTCTTGTCTTTTTACAGGCTGTTTCAGCCAATGCACAAGAAGGAGATTTTGCTGATATATTTAGAGGTGCACCGGCAGATGCAGCTTTGTATTTGGAAAACTTTGTAAGTCCAGCAATGCTGTCCTTTAGCAACGGCATGGCAGCAGGGTGGTACAATACAGCCAAAACGCACAAGCCGTTTGGAATGGACTTGTCATTTTCCCTCAATGTGGCCAACATGCCTACTTCTGAAAGGCTCTTTTCCTTCAATCCCTCGGAGTACAATTTTTTACGTGTGAAGGGAACTTCAGGTAGTATTCAAATGCCTACATTGGTAGGTGGTGCTACCAGTCAAATTCTGATGGTTCAAACCTCTCAACCCGTTGTGGTAGATGGCGTCACTTATCAATATGAAAACACCAAAGAATTTGATGCACCGGGTGGGTTTGATGTGGAGGATGTCCCCTTCGTTGGTGTGCCAGCTCCCACCTTGCAATTGGGAATTGGGATATTCAAAAATACGGATATCAAATTGCGTTTTGTACCTGAGCAAAAATTCGAAGACTATAGCGTGAAAATGTTCGGTATTGGCGTGCTGCATGATGTCAAACAATGGATCCCCGGAATCCGGCAAGTGCCTATAGACATATCTATCTTTGCAGGTACTACCAAACTACAAGCTGAGTATCATTTTGAAGGAGGTGATCCTCTTGGGATATCAGATGACTGGGTGGTGGAGAATGGATTGGCAGAGTTTGAAGCTACCGCGTCTACATTTCAAGCATTGGTTTCTAAAAAAATATCTTTTTTCACTCCTTACTTCGGGATTGGATTCAATACTGTAAAAACTTCTCTTGTCGTAAATGGAGATTATGAACTTTTCAGCCTCAAAGATGTGAACAACCCATTAAATCACTTTCAATACCAATCTGTTTCGGGAAATGATGACCCTGTAATGCTTAACTTCAATGGTGGAGGTGGTATGCGAACTACTTTGGGCTTTAGGTTGAAATTTTTCATTTTAACTCTAAATGCCGACTACACCATTCAAAAATACAACACCCTGACACTGGGTCTAGGATTTACCTTTAGGGAGAATAGTTAAAAAAAGGGCATCTAAGATAAATAAAGAGCCTTTCAGTGGATTTGAAAGGCTTGTTTATTTTTATTCATTTATAGAATGTTTTCAGATTGTTGTATATTCGACCTAATTTTAAACTTTCAAACTTAAAATAAAAAATATGATTAATCTAAGACACATTTCTCTGGGTCTTCTATTCGGTGCTTGTATGTTGTTTAATCAAAACGCCAATGCACAAGGAGATTTGGATTTTGATCAGGTACTAAAAGCCGGAGCAGAAGATGCCAATACTTTTTTGGGGGAATACATCTCACCTTTTGCTAAAGGTTTCGGATACGGTATGGCTAGTGGCTGGTACAATACTGCAAAAACACACAAATCCTTAGGATTTGACTTAACTGTTACTGCCAATTTAGCAAAAGCACCACAAAAGGATTTGCTTTTCAATTTTATTGGTTCTGATGCTGCAGGTTCGAAGTATAATAACCTGAGATTGGTTGGAGGAGGTTCTGCTAACTTACCTACAATTTTTGGTGGAGAAACCTCTGAGCAATTACAAACTTCGTATACAGAAAGCTATGAAGGGCAGAGTTATACTGTAAATCAGACATTCGACGCTCCTCCTGGGATTGATGTAGAGGATTTTGGAGGCTATGTACCAGTGCCAATGGTTCAGTTGGGTATTGGTATAGTGAAAAACACAGATTTGAAAATAAGGTATATTCCAACTCAAAAAAGTGAAGAGGACGGGTATGAAGTTGGATTGATTGGTTTTGGAATCATGCATGATTTCAAGCAATGGATACCAGGTTTAAAGCAAGTACCTATAGACATGTCTGTATTTGTAGGATATACTAAGTTGACCACTGATTTTGATTTATCAGGTTCTGATATTACAGATGATGGTACAGCCAGCTATAATGTGAATGCGCTTACTTATCAGGTGTTGGTTTCTAAGAAACTTTCTGTGCTTACTTTTTATGCTGGCTTGGGATACAACAGTGTTTCTTCTAACCTTGATATGCTAGGTACTTATGAAATCGAGACAGACGATCCTTTGTTTCCTTTAATTCTTGAAGACCCTGTTCATCAAAAATTTGATAGCAGTGGAGCAAGAGCAACTTTAGGAATGAGATTGAAATTGGCAATATTGACTATTCATGGAGATTACACCATTCAGGCGTACAACACAATATCTCTTGGAGTAGGTTTATCTATAAGATAATAAGAACAAAAAGGACAGAAAAAAAGCCCTCCGAAAGGTGGGCTTTTTTTTTGATAAAAATGTTAAACAGGTGTATGAATAAAATTTGTGTTATGTACGAGTATATACCAATGGGCTAAAAAAAGTAACCCCCTATGTTAACTTTTTTTTAATTTATTTTCAATTGTTTACATATATCATAAATTATCATTGATTTGAGAGCTTAAACCGCCTTTTTTATAAAATAAAAAAATATGAAAAAAGTATTATTTGTTTGTCTCGGCAACATTTGTCGGTCACCATTGGCCGAGGCAATCTTCAATCATAAGTGCAAAGTCATGGGCATTGAAAATTGCACCTCGGATTCTGC
>CAXBNB010000449.1:0-4455 GCA_963976505.1 uncultured Reichenbachiellaceae bacterium | reverse complement strand
CTGTGTTCACAGCTTCCGCAGTAGAAATCCATGACATAGCAGGAACGATTACCTCATCTCCATCTCCTATTCCCAAAGCTTGAAGTGCTATTTCTATGGCATCAGTCCCGTTGGCACAGCTCACACAATGTTGAACTCCTAGGTAATCGCTAAAGGAATGCTCAAATTCCTTGACAATTGGACCTCCAATAAATGAAGTATTCTCCAAAACATTCTGAATTGCACTGTCAATTTCTTGCTTTATCGAGTGGTATTGAGATTTTAAATCAACGAAAGGAACATCCATTTGGTAGAGAAATTAGTGATGGCTTGAATTTGTAAAATCAAAAATAGAACAAATTACGAATGTCTATTTTAATTGATCAAAATAGATTTTAGGAATTTTTTCGCAGGATTGCCCACATAGGTGCCTGGCTCAGTTATGTCTTTGGTAACTACCGCCCCTGCACCTACTACTACACGATCACAGATAGAAACAGGTAAAATAGTAGCGTTTGACCCGATCGATACCTTATTTCCTATTTTAGTTTCTTTCCAAAGATCCTTATTTCCTCCAGCAGGTTTTCCTTCTATAAAGGCATCATTGATAAACATGACTCCATGTCCAATAAAGCACTGGTCTCCGATTTCCACCCATTACAGTTACATTGGCACCAAAGTGTACATCAACAATTCCGGACTTTATGACTTTAGGGTGCATTGTTTACTTTTTTTCCTGAGCATTGTTATAAATCATTTCAATAGCTTCAATGGACTTTATCCCCTCTTCACCTTCTACAATATCAGATTTTATTCCATTCAGGTCTTTGACTATTTCATCCACCACTTTATGATGGTTAGAACTTGTTCCCTGATACTTTCCGTAGTTGTTGGGGAGGTCTGCAAAATTAATATTATTGGGTAACGGGTAAGATTGCACATCCCAATAATCAATTTTATTAAGGTATGCCCCGCCAATTTTCACTGTGCCTTTTTCACCAATGATTGTGATACTTCCCTCAAAATTTCGATTGTAAACACAAGTAGTCCATGTAATTGAGCCCTGAACACCTGAAGCAAAATCCATCACTGCATTGCCACAGTCTTCTACTTCTATCTGCTGCATTTTTGTATCAACCATTGCTTTGGCATCAGTCACATCACCAAACCACCAAATCAATAAATCAATGAAATGACTTGCCTGGGTAAAAAGAGCTCCTCCTTCCTTTTCCTTGTACCCCCTCCAATCTGAATCAGAGTAATATTCTGGATTCCTATTCCAATATACATTGCACTGTACCATGAAAATTTTTCCTAAACGTCCATTGTCTAAAGCTTCCTTTGTCAAAGTGATGGGAACATTAAACCTATTTTGTTTCATTACATAGAGCCTTCTGTTCACTTCTTTAGAAACCTCTATCATTTCCATTGAATCCTTCACATTCAGAGCCATCGGCTTTTCAACCAATACATGTTTCCCTTTCCTTAATGCCTCTACGGTCATCTCCTTATGCAAAAAATGAGGTGTACAAATACTCACCAAGTCTATCTCAGGCATATTGATGATGTCAAAAAACATATTGGTAACCATATACAGATTGCCATACTTATCATCAATAGTTTGTGCCTTTTGAGTATTCTCATCGCACAAAGCCATTATCTTAGTTTCAGGGTTGGCATCAAAAACTGCCACATGACGCTTTCCAATATTTCCACATCCAACTATTGCTGTTCTTATCATTTTATATCTCTAAAAAGAATTGCCACAAGATTATTCAATTGTTAACGAAAATGGAAATCTAACTGGTCATATCCAAAGATGACATCTTTAGAAAACCAATTCAGGAATCACGCATAAAATATTTCATGGCTTTAAGAATATTATTTTATCCTTGAAAAGAACGAATTAAGATCAACTTTGATAGGTTGATACACGTAAATATTTTAGTTTTAAACCCTAACAATTCACTAGCACTATCGACTCTAAGACACTACCTCAAGACCTTTCACAAGAAGTTATTCGCTACCTGAAGAATAAATTCCTAAAAGTCAGAAAGCAAAGTACACATATTTGTGCCCCACTCAAAATCGAAGATTATGTGGTGCAACCCGTCGTAGATGTAAGCCCACCAAAATGGCATTTGGGACATACAACATGGTTTTTCGAAACTTTTATCCTTACTCCCCACATGGTTGGCTACCGAGTATTTGACAAAACATACGGGTATGTTTTTAATAGTTACTATGAAACAGTTGGCAACAGGGTACTACGCACCGACCGTGGAAACCTGACACGTCCAAGTGTGGAAGATATATTTAAGTACAGAAAGTATGTCGATGAACATTTACTGGAATTTTTAGATCGAATGGACGACTGTCCTCAGGAGTTGCTCAATCTGATAGAATTGGGACTGCAGCACGAACAACAACATCAGGAATTGTTGCTGTACGACATAA
Organism: uncultured Reichenbachiellaceae bacterium; assembly: GCA_963976505.1. Lineage (GTDB taxonomy): Bacteria > Bacteroidota > Bacteroidia > Cytophagales > Cyclobacteriaceae > CAXBNB01. The sequence continues at coordinate 2,019 of CAXBNB010000449.1, read as the reverse complement.
AATACATATTGGGTCACAATCCATTATTTCCAGTGTATAAGTCAACGACCAATGACGCAAGCATTTCTAATCTCCAACCAATAAATTTTCTTGAAGTAGCTGCTGGAAACTATCAAATTGGAAATGACTCAAAAGAATTTCACTTTGACAATGAAGAAGGAGTACATACGGTTTATTTACACGATTATGCTGTCTCAGATCGTCTCGTAAGTAATGGAGAGTATCTTGAATTCATTGAGAGTGGCGGTTACCAGTCTTTTCAATACTGGTTGTCAGATGGGTGGACTTGGGTAAAAGAAAATCAAAAAGAATCTCCACTCTATTGGTATAAAATTGAAGGTAAATGGAACTATTATACTTTAAATGGACTTAAGGAATTAGAACTGGACGAACCAGTTGCCCACATCAGCTTGTACGAAGCAGATGCTTATGCCAGGTGGAAAGAGATGAGACTGCCTACTGAACATGAATGGGAAATTGCTTGTAAAAACCACCAACCAACCAAATTGGAAAATTCAAATTTCGTAGAAAAAGAAAATTTAAGTCCTACTTTTACGGACAACAACTATCAGTTTTTTGGAGACGTATGGGAATGGACTAATTCTGCCTACTTACCCTACCCCTATTTCAAAGCCAGTCCCGGTGCAATCGGAGAATATAATGGAAAGTTTATGATCAACCAAATGGTGCTCAGGGGAGGCTCTTATGGGACTCCTAAAGATCATATCAGATCTACTTACCGGAATTTTTTCTCTCCTCATTTGCAATGGCACTTTGCAGGAATCAGACTTGCCAAACACATAAAATAAGAAAATTAAAAAATGAACGTCACGAATAAAATGTTCTTAGCGGATGTATTGTCAGGGCTATCATCTGAACCAAAAAAATTATCTTCGAAGTACTTTTATGATAAAAAGGGAGATGAATTGTTTCAGCAGATAATGGAATTGGATGAATATTACCTTACGAAAGCTGAATACGAAATCTTCGAAACCCATAAGGATACAATTCTTGATATTTTCAAGTCAGGTGCAAATGAGTTTAGACTGATAGAGTTTGGTGCTGGAGATGGTTACAAAACCAAAGTATTGCTGGAGTATTTCATTGAATCTCAAACAGCCTTTGAGTACAAACCCATTGACATTTCTCAAAACGCATTAGATCAACTCAAAACGGATCTGAATGGAAATATCCCTAAGTTGAATATTACTGCAGAACAAGGAGATTATTTTCAAGTTCTAAAAAGGCTTCCAAAAATCAATCACAAAAAAAATATAATCCTGTTTTGGGATCAAACATAGGAAATTTTACACTTTCTGAAGTGGAGTCATTTTTAACTGCCATCAGAGATAAGATATTTAAAGATGATTTGCTTTTTCTTGGTTTGGATCTAAAAAAGAACCCCGACAAAATACTCAAAGCATACAGCGATAGCGAAGGGGTTACCAGAGACTTTAACCTGAATCTTTTAAACAGAATAAATCGTGAACTCAATGCCAATTTTAACATTGAAGCTTTTGAGCATTATGCTACCTACAACCCTGTAAACGGCGAATGCATCAGCACCTTGATTTCAACCGAAGAACAAGAGGTAGTGGTTGACAATCAAAAGTTTATTTTCGGTCAATGGGAACCTATACACACAGAGATTTCTAGGAAATTTTCTTTGAAACAAATAGAAAAAATCGCTACAAAGTGTGGTTTTGTAATCGAAAAAAATCTTATGGATAAAAACGAATACTTTGTGGATTCTATCTGGAAGGCAATATAGGATCAGATTGTTTTTCCTACTATCTCAAGCATGTCATCATTAAAATCCAGATGAGTGACGAAACGAATGTCGTTCTTCCCAAAAGACACTGCAAGGATTCCTTTTGATTTCAATTCTTCCAATAGCTTTTCCATACCGTATTTTGGATCAACAGAAACAATAACAATATTGGTATCGACTGGCATTATTTCCGTAACATAACTTTTAGACTTAAATAAGTCTGCCAATTGTTGAGCTCTCTGATGATC
>CAXBNB010000448.1:0-4460 GCA_963976505.1 uncultured Reichenbachiellaceae bacterium | reverse complement strand
GCTGATTGATATTGTAAGGCGGTTTTATTTTATTCAAAATACCAATGATGTATTCTGAGGCGAAACAGATTCCCAACCTGATTCCTGCCAATCCCCATGCTTTTGACAAAGTCTGACAAACGATAAGGTTTGGAAATTCACTCAAACGAATTGCCCAGCTTTTTTTATCAGTAAAATCAATATAAGCTTCATCAATGACGACAATGCAATTCAACTTACTCAGCATTTTTTCGATAATAACATCATCCAAACTATTGCCTGACGGATTGTTGGGTGAGCATACAAATATCAATTTCGTTTGGGCATCTACTTTTGATTTGATGCCGTCAAAATCGAGACTGAAATCTTTATTTAATGGAGCAATCCTATTTTCAACATTGTTGATCCCGGCCAACACTTTGTACATACCGTAAGTCGGTGGAGACGTAATGATATTGTCTTGCAACGGCTCACAAAAAGCCCGATATATCAAATCCAATACTTCGTCACTGCCATTGCCAAGAAGGATATTCTTTTCAGAAACTCCCTTTATCTGTGACAGCTTTGATTTCACCTTATTTTGGTATGGGTCTGGGTACCTGTTCACTCCATTCTCGAATGGATTTTCATTGGCGTCCAAGTACACATCGGCGACACTGCTGAATTCATCACGCGCAGAGGAATAAGGCATCAATGCCTTTACATTTTCCCGTATAAGTTTCGAAACGTCCATTATTTCTTCAATTCAGCTAATCTCAATGTGACCGCATTTTTGTGCGCTTGCAACCCTTCAGCTTCTGCCATCAGTTCTATAGCAGGCCCAATAGACTGAATGCCTTGCCGCGTGATTTTCTGGAAAGTAATTTTCTTCGTAAACGAATCCAGGTTTACCCCACTGTAGGCTTTTGCATAACCGTTGGTCGGCAATGTATGGTTGGTGCCTGAAGCATAGTCACCAGCACTTTCGGGGGTATAACTGCCCACAAAAACGGATCCTGCGCTAATCAGGTTTTCCATATAAAAATCTTCGTTTTCAGCAATCAAAATTAAATGCTCAGGACCATAAGCATTGATAAAGTCAATGATGTCCTGATCAGAATCAAAGCTGATCAGCTTTGAATTTTCTATAGCTTTGATGGCTATGTCTTTTCTAGGAAGCAATTCAATTTGTTTGGAAACTTCCTCCTCTACTGCCTGAAGCATAGTTACTTCATTGGTTACAAAAATCACCTGACTGTCGCCACCATGCTCTGCCTGAGAAAGGAGGTCAGAAGCAATGAATGCTGGATTTCCTGTCTTATCCGACATCACCAATAATTCCGATGGGCCTGCAGGCATATCAATCGCCAAACCATATTGGGTAGCCAGTTGTTTGGCAGCCGTTACATATTGGTTGCCAGGTCCAAAAATTTTATCCACCTTAGGAATACATTCCGTCCCGAACGTAAGGGCCGCAATTGCTTGAATACCCCCGACTTTAAAAATTTTGTCAACACCAGTGAGCTGAGCTGCATACAATATTTCGTCCGCCACTTTTCCTTCCTTATTGGGAGGCGTACACAATACGATTTCTTTGCATCCTGCAATTTTCGCTGGTATGGCCAACATCAGCACAGTAGAAAACAAGGGAGCGGTACCTCCCGGAATGTAAATACCTACTTTTTCAATAGGCCTTGCTTCCTGCCAGCATTTTACCCCTGGGGTAGTTTCTACTTCATTTATTTTCAATGCCTGTGAAGCATGAAACTTTTCAATGTTGTTTTTAGCCAGTTCAATAGCCGACTTCAATTCAGATGAAACTCTTGAAACTGACAACTCCATTTCTTCGGAAGAGACTTCTGTCCAGAAGAGTTCTACTTTATCGAATTGCTTGGTATATTTTTTAACCGCACTATCACCTTCAGCTTTTACTTCCGTAAAAACACTTTCGACGGTTTCTCTTAAATTGCTGTTATCAACTTCCGGCCTTTTGGTTATCTCAGACCAACTTAACCGCTCTGGATTTATAAGTTTTTCCATTTGATTTTCTTTTGACGTCATTGCGAAGCATTAGGCAATCTATAAAATGTAGAGATTGCTTCACTACCTGCCACTCCGGCAGACGAGCGTTCGCAAAGACGGCTACATCACCATTTTTTCTATCGGAATAATAAGAATCCCTTCTGCACCAGCTAATTTCAGTTTGTCTATGACTTCCCAAAATTTCTTTTCATCAATCACCGAGTGCAACGAACTCCACCCTTCAATGGCCAATGGCATTACAGTCGGGCTTTTTAATACGGGGAGCAAATCACTCACTTCTTGAATTTTATCATTTGGTACATTCATCAACACATATTTTGATGATTTGGCTCGCATCACAGACCTCAACCTGAACATGAGTGTATCCAACAATTCTTGTTTTTCAGGGCTTAGCACAACACTTTTCACCAGACAAGCATCAGAAACTAAAATTTCTTCTACTTCTTTTAATCCATTTTTGAAAAGGGTGCTTCCAGAGCTTACCAAATCGCAGATAACATCGGCCAAACCGATATTGGGTGCAATCTCCACTGATCCAGAAATAACATGGATTTCAGCCTCTACATTGTTTTTTTTCAAGTACTGGGTCAATGTGTTGGGATAGGACGTAGCAATTTTTTTGCCTTGCAAAAACTGTGGCCCTGTATATTCTACCTCCTTTGGCACTGCCAATGAAAGACGGCATTTCGAAAAACCAAGGTGCTCAACAATTTCAACTTTTTTATCTTTCTCAATCAACAGGTTTTCCCCTACAATGGCGATATCTACCACACCATCCTCGAGGTACTGAGGAATATCAGAATTTCTCAAATAAAGCACATCAATAGGAAAATTGGTGGCACTGGCCTTCAACTGGTCTATGCCATTGTCAATATAAATGCCACAGCTTTTGAGAATCCCAATAGAATCTTCATTGAGTCTTCCTGATTTTTGAATTGCAATTTTTAGTTTGTTCATTGTTTATAGTGTTGTGCCTGAGTAATCCTTTGGAACAAAAAATCCCGCCTGATTGACTCAGACGGGATTAATAATATTTTTTTATAGATAAAACATCACCTCCACAGCTGAGCGCTACTTGAAAAATGATGATGATGTTTTTGGATTCCTTTCATTGTCTTATTTTATGCTGGCAAATATAGAAGCATAATTCTAATTATAAAATTTTAGGGAGTTGAAAAATACAGGATAAATCGATTGAAACCCGTCTTATTTGATTTCAAGATCTTCAGGGTTTTGTCGGCTATCCCAAATGGTGTGAATAATGATGCTATTATGGTTTACCTCATAATAGAAGACATGATTTTTAATTATCAATCCTCTAATAGACCGCATTTCTGTTTTTATTCCTAAGTCAGGATAATCGGTTAGCTTTTTAACCTCCTTATCAAAATTCTTGTAAAGTGAAGTGGAATATGTATTGCTTTTGTTTCTTTTAGAATAGAATTCAAGAATGCTATAAAGTTTTATTTTAGCTCTGTGAGACCAAATTATTTTTCGCTTAGCCATTCTTCTATTTCTCCAGAAAGCTGATCATGTTCGATAAATAGCCCTTTTTCCACTTCCTCCTTAGAAGCTCTAATTTCATTTTTCATTTCTGCAGAAAGCTTCAGTATTTCCTTTTTTTCAGATTTTGAATCAAGTATGACTTTTATAGCTTGAAGAAGTGATGCGTCTTCAATTTGAGAAATCTGGCCAATTAAAATATTTTGCAATTCTTTGGTATTCATTTCAATGGTGCTTTTGTCAAATTTACATGTAATTTATGAGATAAACACAGGCGAAACAGCTATTAAAACCATCTATTACAACTATTGCAATTTTTTATATTAATCCATAGAAAGCAGAATCAAATATACAGCTCAACCTCAGCAGCTCCACCAATACTCACGAGTATTCTTTTAAAGTTCAAATTGTGCTCAGGTGAAAATTGGTTGTTTTGTCGTGAATGCGTTTTCACTGACGAAGATGAATAGAGTTAATAAATTTTATTAACCGTAATTTTTTAACTTTAAACTATAATATTATGAAAGAATTAAGTTTAGAACGAATGGAGGAAATGGATGGTGGTGGAGCATGGGATTGTGCTGGAGCTGCTGCAGGTGAATTTACTATTGTTCTCGGAATAGCATTCCTACCAGTTGGCGGTGCGGCTTTGATTGCAGCAGGTGCAAGCATTTGGACAACCAGCTTTTTTACAGGAGTAAGTGCCGCTAAATGTTATGATGAATGGGAATGAACAAACTAAAAGGAAGTGTTTTAATATTAGTTTGTTCAGGACTAATTTTTGGTATGTTCTTTTGGAGGGTTTATTCTGACCCAAATGTTACATTCAATAATTTTTATTTGAATATGTCCTATTTAAACAACTTCATGTTAGGACTATCTATCTTATTTACTGGAATCATCCTTTTTATTTACCATAAAAAGCGAACTAATAAAGAAAAATAGCGGGCTCAAGA
>CAXBNB010000447.1:0-4461 GCA_963976505.1 uncultured Reichenbachiellaceae bacterium | reverse complement strand
GCATCAATTTGTCACATGTATTTTCTGATAACTTCAAGTCCTACCTGATTTCTTCGGTAGTGAAGACCAATGAAAGGGAAAATTTTGAAATAGAAGGAGGATACAGGTTGTGTGATCTAAACAACAATCCTTCGTCTAATAACTTTGATGAATGTGTGGTTACTCGTGGGGTAGGGACTAATTATAATTATGGAAGAAATAGCCTTGAAGCTACGATAACCAACATCGAACAGAAAAACGAAGTGTATATAAATAATGACTTGCTGGAGTTTGGAGTGCGTTGGGACTATGAGAAAATAGATGATGCCCTAAGTGAATATGCTTTTATTGACTCAGCTGATTTTTCTTCAGTAACTGAAAACAGAAAAAATGAAATCCATTTGAATTCTCAGAGGCTTTCGGCTTATACTCAATACACAACCGTTTCTGCCGATTCTACCCATTCTTTTTCATTTGGAGCAAGGTTGAATTATTGGAGTGTTAATGATCAGCTGCTGGTGAGCCCGAGGGTCAATTATTTGTACAATCCTTCTAGTAATTCTAACATCAACTACCGATTTGCTTTTGGTTTTTACCAGCAACCGCCATTTTATAGAGAATTGAGAGATCGGGAAGGCAAAATAAATATGGATGTAAAGGCCCAGACATCAATGCATTTTATTGCAGGGTTGGATCACTATTTTACAGCATGGGGAAGGCCATTTAAATTTACCACAGAGGCTTATTACAAAAAGATGGAAAATATCAATCCTTATGATGTCGAAAATGTAAGGTTAAGGTATTTTGCTAACAACGATACCAAAGCATACGCACAGGGAATTGATTTTAGGGTAAATGGTGAGTTTATTGAAGGAACACAATCTTGGTTCAGTTTAGGGATATTGAATACCAGGGAAGATATACCTAATGACGAAAAAGGGTATATCAGGAGACCAACTGACCAGCGGATTAATTTAGGTATCTTTTTTGAAGACCATTTCCCAAATGACCCCTCAACCAAGGTTAACCTAAGCATGTTGTTTGGTAGTGGTTTGCCTTTCGGTCCTCCAAGAAGGGATGATTTAAGAAATGCTTTTCCTGGAGATGAATATTATCGCGTGGATATAGGCTTCTCAAAAACTATAAATATTAATTCTTCAGCTAAAATATTTCCAAATACGTTAAGTTTTGGGGTAGAAATTCTAAACCTTTTGGGGGCAGACAACACAATTTCGTACACATGGATAAAGGATGTTGAAAACAATCAATTTGCTATACCGAATGCATTGTCGGCAAGGTTTTTGAATTTCAGGGTTCGTGCTAAATTTTAAACAAACTAAAAATGACTAGATTAATTAAAAACTCAACAATGATTGCAGCGCTGATAATGCTGTCTATGGGATGTACGCAACGTACGGTAACAAGAGTAAGTCCTGATCAACAAATTGATCTCAGTGGTCGATGGAATGATACCGACTCAAAGATGGTGGCGGCAGAAATGATCAATGACGTGCTTAGCCGTCCTTGGAGAGAAGATTTTTATAGAGGAGCAAACCGTAAGCCTGTTGTAATTGTAGGAATGGTTTCGAACAAAAGCAATGAGCACATTGAGTCTGAAACTTTCATAAAGGATATCGAAAGAGAATTTATTAATTCAGGAATGGTACGTGTAGTGCAGAATTCTGTTTTCAGGGAAAAACTCCGTGAAGAGAGGGCAGAACAAGGCGAGTTTGCTTCCATTGAAACACAGGCTAAATGGGGAAAAGAATTAGGTGCCGACTTTATGATGTTTGGAGTGATCACGTCTATTGTTGATCAATACGGTAAAGAAAAAGTGACCAATTATAAAGTCAATCTTGAGCTAGCAAGTATTGAAACCAACGAAAAAGTGTGGATTGGAGACAAAGAAATCAAGAAATACATTAGAAACTAATACAGCACCTCGCGTGCTTATTCTTTGAAATTCTCATATTTACTAAAATTCAGGAGTTGCCAGTCAACTTTTGAATTTTAGTAAATGAATCTACATTTCTTTCATGCGACTATTCTATTCTTTATGCTTTTTGTTGATAGTAAGCAGCTGTGCTACTTATTATCACCTCAATCAAGATTTCAATAGAAATTTTGAAATGGGAGAATTGCCTCAGGCCGAAAAGCTGTTGAATGACAACAAAAAAGACGCTCAGAGCAAAGAAAAATTTCTCTATTACCTCAACAAAGGCACAGTAGCGGCGCTTCTTGACAAACCACAGGAGAGCAACGAGTTTTTAGAAAAAGCCTATCTTTTTGGTGAAGATTATAAAGTAAACTATGTCAATGAGATTGGCTCTTTTTTGACAAATCCCAACTTGATTGAATATAGAGGAGAAGATCATGAGCACTTGATGTTGCTTTATTACAAGGCACTCAATTACCTAAAAATGGGAGAGAATGAAAATGCCCTAGTCGAGTGCAGGCGCTTGAACGATAGACTCAACAAACTCAGTGACAAATATCGTAGCGACAATCGATACAAAAAGGATGCGTTTATTCATACCCTAATGGGACTTGTGTATGATGCCAACCACGATTATAATAATGCTTTTATTGCCTATCGCAATGCTCATAATATATATAAAGAGGAATATGTTCAATTGTTTGGAGTTGAAACCCCAGAACAATTGCAAGAGGATTTGATGAGAACAGCGTATTTGAATGGATTCTTGACAGAATTGGAACAATACGAGCAGGAGTTTAAGAGGAAATACAAACCGTCTGTAAATGAAGGAGGAGAGCTGGTGTTCTTTTGGAACAATGGACTGGGACCCGTAAAATCAGAATGGTCAATAAACTTTACTATTATTAAAGGCAGTGGTGGTTTTGTAACCTTCGCCAATGAGGAATATGGATTTAATTTTCCGTTTTTATTAAATTCTGATGATGAAAGGGGAGACCTCACCGACTTGAGGTTTTTCAGAATAGCATTTCCAAAGTATATTGAACGACAGCCATTGTATACTGCGGCAAATTTGATTGCAGATAACAAGACGTATAAACTGGAGTTGGCTGAAGACTTAAATAAAATTGCTTTTAAAACACTCGATGAACGGATGCATATAGAAATGGCTAAGTCTCTAGTAAGAGCAGCCTTAAAAAAAGTGGCAGAAAAAAAGCTGAGAGAAGAAAACAAAGGCTTGGCAACCGTTTTAAGTATTGTGAATGCAGTTACCGAAAAGGCCGATACCCGCAATTGGCAAACGATCCCGCATAGCATCTACTATACAAGAGTGCAGTTGCCTGTAGGAGCGAATGTGGTCAAGTTGAAAACAAAGGCAAGAGGAAATTCAGAATACAACCAGATTCATGAATTTCAATTCGACATTTTAAAAAACGAAACCCAGTTCCATACATTTTACTCCCTAGAAATGGCTCCCAATTTCACCAAAGGTCAGTAATCAGCAACAATACAACCAGGATAAAGAGTCTATACAATGTTTATTTCCAATAAAGCTAAAATAATTAGTATTTTAATTGCTAATATTTTAAGTAATCACTAATTTTAAAACGTCAATTACTAAACAGTATAGTAATTGATCTAACTTTTAAAATTATTTCAAATGACAAGCATGACAATTGGTGGAGATTATAAATTGGAATTGACTTCCAAAAAACTAAGTTCAGGGAAATGCCAGGTAAAGTTTTATGCCGCTTTGGAAAAGAAAAAAAATCTTTATGGCTATATTTTGGCGGATTCAGGTGAATCGTTAAAAGATGTAGTGGTGAAAATTATCAATCGCTTGGATATGGTCAAATCTAGAGATAATATGCACCACATAAATTTGTATTCTATAGGAAAGAAAAACCAGCAGGACACCAATTTTATCTTGTTTGACAATTAATAGTATCTTACTATTAAATTTGTTTTGTAATTAAATGCATGTTTATCAACCGATGTGAATTCCAATGGACAAAGCTCAAGTAAACGAAAATATCAAGTTTTTAAGAAAAAAGGAAGGGTACACACAGGAGACCTTTGCTGATGTGATAGGAATCAAACGGTCACTTGTCGGAGCTTATGAAGAGGGAAGGGCAGATCCGCGTTTGAACAATCTGCTTAAAATGTCGGAAGTGTTTGGAGTATCAGTAGATATTATCATAAGTAAAGATGTAAGCCGACTTTCTAATGAGGAACTCTATGAAAAAAATACAGATAGTTTAAAAGTATTGTCAATTACTGTGGATAGTGAAGACAATGAAAATATAGAATTAATCCCTCAAAAGGCGTCTGCTGGTTATTTGAATGGATATGCTGATCCACAATACATAGAATCTATGCCAAAATTCAGGTTACCAATGCTACCTGCTAATGCCACTTACCGTGCTTTTGAGATATCTGGAGATTCAATGCTCCCACTTTTGCCCGGTACGGTTATTATTGGAGAATATGTCGAGAATCCGCAATACATTAAAAATGGAAAGACTTATGTGCTGGTCTCTAAAGAT
>CAXBNB010000446.1:0-4474 GCA_963976505.1 uncultured Reichenbachiellaceae bacterium | reverse complement strand
CGCCAAACGAAGCAGGGACACAGACATCACATTCATTTTTCCTTCATTAGACAAAACCAACTCATCGGAGGTCGACCAGGTTTTGCCATTATCATCAGAGAACCTTCCAGACAGTTTCGCAGTTGAATGGTCCCCTTCTCCTCCAGAAAAATCAGAATAAATAAATAAAATTCGTCCGTCTTTAAGCTTGATAAAATCACCCTCACTTTTACGGGTGCTTTCAGAAGTAGGCTCCAAACGCAACGCCACTTCTACATTGGCATTATTTTGTCCAAGAGCGATAAAAGGTAATATTGTGATTAGAAAAATTACTGCGGATTTGATCATAGGTTTAAAGGTTTTCTGTAAAATAACGCCTGTAGTTTAAACACACAAACTACGCACCATGACCTTTCAATAAAAATACATCTCCGACCCTGCTTGTATGATAAAAGTAACTTACAAATTAAGTATCTTTACTCTTAGAGTCTTAAGAAAGAACCATAGAACGAGTTGAAAGTAACATATTCGACTTTACTATTCTGAGACAATGGCTATGAAAAAAACATCAACCAACCAACCGAAACACAATGCTCACTCCACTTCAAAAACGGAAGCAAATCCACTTTTTCCAAATTCTTGACTTTGATCGCAATGGACTAATACAGAAAAAAGACTTTGAGGACATTGCTGAAAACCTATCAATTATTCGGGGTTTAGAAAAAGACAGTCAAGAAGACAAAATTATCAGGGAGACATCTATTTCAATTTGGAATCTCATGAAAAAACATGTGAATGCAAATGATGGCAACCTGGACATGTGGCTGACCTTTATGGATTCCTTCGTGATCAATGCCAACAACGAGTGGTACGATCAATATGTCAATGGCTTAACCCAAACTGTGTTTGATGTTTTTGACATGGACCAAAATGGTTACATATCACTTGATGAATACCTCGATCTATTTATTGGGTTAAGAATAGAGGTGCGGTTTGCACCCAAATCATTTACTAAACTTGACCGCAATAATGACGGAAAAATATCCAAAAGTGAATTGCTAGTATCTGTCGAAGAGTTCTTGAAAAGCGACAACCCTGCCGATGGAGGAAACTGGCTTTTTGGACACTGGGAGCTATAGACACAGCTGGCATTCTCCAGTAAAATTCCTACACTTATAAATCCTTATATTCAACTATTATGTTGAGTTAGGCTGGCATAATATTTATATTTACGCTACAATCCTGCTCATAGGCTGGATGATTATTGAGTTATAAAAATTGAAAACATGAATAAAAAAGTAATATTAATGATACTCGACGGATGGGGATTGGGCACCAACGACGAAGTATCAGCCATCAAATCTGCCAAGACACCATTTGTGGATTCATTGTATTCCACCTATCCCAATAGCACATTGGAAGCCTCAGGGTTAGCCGTAGGCTTGCCTGAAGGACAAATGGGGAACTCTGAAGTAGGTCACATGAACATTGGAGCCGGAAGGGTAGTGTATCAGGACTTGGTGAGGATAAACAATGCGGCAAAAGATGGTTCTCTTGCAAAAAATAAAACCCTGGTAGAAGCATTTGATTATGCAAAGGCCAAAAATAAATCTGTGCATTTCATAGGTCTGTTATCCGACGGAGGCATTCACGCCCACATCGAACACGTCAAAGCCCTATGCACTGGTGCTAATAATAATAGAGTTAAGAATGTATTCGTTCATGCATTTACAGACGGTAGAGATACTGACCCAAAAAGTGGGAAATCGTACCTAGCGGACCTACAAAATCACATGTCAAACACAACAGGCACTTTGGCTTCTGTAACAGGAAGGTATTTTGCCATGGATAGAGACAAGCGGTGGGAAAGAGTGAAACTCGCTTACGATGCAATGGTAAAGGGTACTGGTGTGCATACTCTAAACATTTTGGATGCCATCCAAGCTTCTTATGATGCAGGAGTGACGGATGAATTTATCCAGCCCATCATTCAAACTGATAATGATGGAAACCCCGTAACCAAAATAAGTGAAGGTGATGTTGTCATTTGTTTCAACTTCCGAACCGACAGGGGTCGTGAAATCACTGAAGTGCTTTCACAAAACGACATGCCGGAGTTTGACATGAAGAAGATAAACTTACACTATGTCACCATGGCGCTTTACGATGTAAAATTCAAAGGCGTAAAGGTGATGTACAGCAAAGACAACTTGAAAAACACTTTGGGTGAAGTACTGGAAGCCAACCACAAAAAGCAAATAAGAATAGCCGAAACAGAAAAGTATCCTCACGTTACTTTTTTCTTCTCAGGAGGAAGAGAAAAAGAATTTGAAGGAGAAAAGAGGCTTCTTTGCCCCTCTCCAAAAGTGGCAACTTATGACCTTCAACCAGAAATGAGCGCGGGAGACATCCGTGATGCCATCATTCCTGAATTGAAAAATAAGGAAGTAGATTTTGTGTGCTTAAATTTTGCAAATCCTGATATGGTCGGTCATACAGGGGTATTCGAGGCAGCTGTAAAAGCCTGCGAAACTGTGGATGCCTGTGCCAAGTCGGTCGTAGATGTGGCATTGGAAAATGGGTACTCAACCATCATCATCGCAGATCATGGCAATTCTGATGTGATGGTAAATGAAGATGGCTCGCCCAACACTGCCCACACTACCAATTTGGTGCCTTGCATCCTAGTGGACAAAGAATACAAAGGTGAAATCAAAAATGGTAAGCTTGGTGATTTGGCTCCTACCATCCTTACTTTGATGGGTGTGCCTATCCCAGAAGAAATGAGTGGAGATATTTTGATTTAACCAAATGATATAAATAAGGTTTTCTCAAAAGGTAGATAATTCCCAGATTTATTCTGGGATCTGTTCTTGAAGCAACTCTTTATGAGTTTTCTAAGGGATATCGGAATAACTTGCCTAACGGCAGTCAGGAGTCCGACAACTATTTAACCCTTTTGAGAAAACCTTATTTTTTTTAACCCTAGAATCGAATTCATCCGTGAATCTTTGTCGCCAAGTATGAGATCACATTGATTGAGAATATTTTTATATTACAAAAAAATCAATCAACAAAATGAACTACTTCAAATTTCTGGCCGTCGCTTTTCTGGGCATCACATTTTTATCTTGCCAACCAACAGAAGAAAAAGAAGCACCAAAACCCAATGTACTTTGGATTGTCAGCGAAGACAACAGCGCATTCCTGGGAGCTTATGGTGACGACTATGCCACCACACCCAATTTGGATGCATTGGCAGCCAAAGGCATATTGTACCACAACGCCTTTGCTCCTGCTCCAGTATGCGCCCCAACCAGGTCGTCTATCATCACGGGAATGTACGCCAACTCACTGGGCACTCACCAAATGCGAAGCAATTACCCAATACCTAGTGGATTTAAGTTTTATCCTGAACTGGTAAAAGCAGCAGGCTATTATTGCACCAACAATTCTAAAAAAGACTACAATACCCTAGATCATCCTGATGCTTGGGATGCATCTGGTAAAGAAGCGCACTACAAAAACAGACAAAAAGGACAACCGTTTTTTCACATCTTTAATTTTACCACCAGCCACGAAAGCAGTATCCATAAATATGTACCTAACGAAGAGCTAAAACATGATCCTGAATTGGCACCAATACCTCCATACCATCCGAAAACACCGGAGATGAAACATGACTGGGCTCAGTATTATGACAAAGTAGAAATAATGGATGCACAGGTGGGTGAAGTACTGAATGAATTGAAGGCATCAGGATTGGAAGAAAATACCATAGTGATCTATTATTCCGATCATGGAGGAATATTGGGACGTAGCAAAAGGTTCATGTATGAATCAGGTTTGAAAGTGCCCATGATTGTCTATTTACCAAAAAAATACCAACACCTGGCCAAAGAAAAAGCGGGGAGTGAAACCGACAGAATCGTAAATCTGATGGACATGGGACCTACGTTGCTCAATATTCTCAACATAGAAATACCTGCCAATATGCAAGGTGCTCCATTCTTAGGAAATAATACCTCAGAGAAAGAATACGCTTATGGCTTTAGAGGCAGGATGGACGAACGTTTTGATCTGGTAAGGTCAGTGAGAAACAAAAAGTTTCGTTACATAAGAAACTACATGCCCCACCGTATTTATGGACAATACATCGAATACCTGTGGAAAGCCCCATCCATGAAGTCGTGGGAAGAAGCATACCTGAAAGGAGAGTTGAATGAAACACAATCTGCATTCTGGAAGGAAAAACCTGCAGAAGAATTGTTTGAAATCAGCACAGACCCCCACAATGTAAACAACCTTGCTAGTGACCCGAAGTACGCTGAAATACTTACTACAATGCGAACAGAGGGTTTTAGATGGCAAAAAGAGATTTTAGATGTGGGATTTATCCCAGAACCTATCATCGAAAGAATCTCGGCTGACATGCCCATGTATGCGTATGTCAGAAAAGATGGATTTCCATTTGACCGCATCATGGAAACGGCAG
>CAXBNB010000445.1:0-4476 GCA_963976505.1 uncultured Reichenbachiellaceae bacterium | reverse complement strand
ATACTGTTGACCAGGCCGATTTGTGATCAATCCTTCAATCACAACTTTGGGTTCTACTTGATTTACATCTAATATAATCCCTTCCTCACACGAAATAAGGAGTATACTAAATACGATTATTATTGCTTTTTTCATTCTATTTAAAATTTGATATTGTAGGTGATTGATGGCAAAACAGGAAATAAATAAATGAGTCGGGCTTCCTTTTCTGTCCCATCTCCTATGATGTTTCCATCTTTATCTTGCTTGGTTCTTGTATAAATTGTAAATGGATTTTTCCTGTTGTAGGCATTGTAAACCGCAAAGGTCCAACTCGACTTCCACTTTCTGCCTTTGTTTTTTCTTGAAGTAAGTGTAGCAGAAAAATCTAACCTGTGATAGTCGGGTAGTCTGTACTGATTCCTACCAGTATAATAGTCCAGGTTGTACCCGTCCATTTCATATTTTCCAACTGGTAAGGTAAAAGCTCTACCAGTGTTGTACACGAAATTTGAACCTAGAGTCCACTTATCATTAACCACATAAGTTCCTACAATTGACAAGTTGTGCCTTCTATCGTGACTGGCCGGGAACTGCTTATTATCATTTACTCCTTTTATATCTACTTCGGTTTTGGAAAGCGTATAACTCACAAATCCTTTTAGGTTGCCTTTGTTCTTTTTCAAATACAATTCTAAACCGTAGGAATCCGACTTTCCATTTCTGATTTCTACCGGTAAATCCATATTGAAAAACACATTGGCATTGTCGGCGAAAACAGCTAGGTTATCGAGTTTTTTATAATACACTTCTGATGAAAACTCATAGGCATTGTCATTCATGTTTTTAAAATAGCCTACAGCCACCTGATCTGATAATTGAGGCCCAATATAAGGAGAGCTAGGCCACCATGTATTGAATGGCAGAGACACTACAGAATTTGACAACAGATGTACATTTTGAACCATTCTATTGTAAGAAGCCTTGAGAGAAGTTGTTTCGTCCAATTTATACCTGGCTGAGAACCTCGGCTGAAGGTTGTGAAACACCTTGATTGTTTCAAAATTCCCGTATTCTGTAGAATCAACTCTTGTTTTATTAATATTATCTTGAGCATCTGCATACTCATAAATAGTGGATGCTCCAACATTTTGAAAAATGGAATACCTCAGGCCGTATTGCAGCATGAGCTTATCTGAAACCCTCATTTCATTGCCGATATAGAGTGCATGATCCAATGCCTGATAATTCTCTAAAATGGTAGTTTCGAATATTGAATTGTCTGAATTTGGTGCAATCTTACCCGGCTTAAACTTCCTATACGAACCATGGTAGCCAAAACTAATTTCATTTGCAGGGTTTAAATAGTAAGTAAAATCTTCCTTGAACATTGCCTGCCTGATTCCAGCCGACCAATTCAAGCCTTGTGTGGGGTCAGTTATTTCAAGATTGTAGTCAAAATTGCTATAGATCAATGATGTATTGGAAAACAACCTGTCATTGAACAAGTGATTCCATCGGAAAGTAGCCGTACCATTTCCCCAACCAAACGAACCGTCATCTCCAAACTTCTGAACATCTCTACCAAAATATCCAGCAACAAAAAAGCGATTGTTATTGTTTTTCCTCCAATTGATTTTACCATTCAAGTCATAGAAATAAACCTTATTGCCATCTGTTGCTCCGGCGGTTAACACATCTATATAAGAGCGTCTTGCTGAAAAAATAAACGAACTTTCATCTTTCTTAATAGGCCCTTCCAACAATACTCTGCTCGACAGTAAACCAATTCCTGCTGAACCTTCGAGTTTTTTATTATTTCCATCTTTGGTACGAACATCCAAAATAGAAGACAACCTCCCTCCATACTGTGCAGGAATCCCACCTTTTATCAACTCTGAATCTTTAATTACATCAGCATTGAAAACAGAAAACAAACCAAACAAATGTGAAGGATCATAAATTGGTGCTTCATCAATCAAAATTAGGTTTTGGTCCGATGTGCCACCACGAACGAAGTATCCAGATGTACCTTCTCCAGCTGAAATAACTCCTGGCTGCATCTGAACATTTTTGATAATGTCGGCTTCACCAAATAAGGCTGGTAATAACTTCACTTGATTCACATCAATACTTTGTGAACTCATTTTCACATCTTCAATATTGACGTCTTCTTTTTCCGCTGTAATCACAACATCAGTAAGCTCAGTTACATCAGGTTCCATCTCAATATTCAAACTCATGTTTGAGTCCAGCTCAATAATCTTGGTTATATTCCTATATCCAACATAAGAATATATTACTGTGTATGTTCCTTTTGCAAGTGTTATGGAATAAAACCCATAATGATTAGAAGCAGAACCACCTTTCAGTTCTGACACGTAAGCTGTAACTCCAATGAGTTCCTCCCCATTTGAAGCATCTCTGATGTATCCATTTAAGGTTAACTTTTCTTGTGATTGTGCATGGTAAGATGCTCCAATCAAAATTACGAGCAGTAGCACAGCTCGAAAAATTATTTTAACTAGCATTATAAAATTTAGTTTTTGAATAAAATTGATTGATTAATATTTGCCGCTGTTATCAATTCTGATGCCTGATTTTTAAGAGGCTGTTTTTCAGGGCCTTACTTTTATCACTTAAGATTATGGTTTCATTTTTTGTCCGATTTTGAAGTTTAAAAATGTTCGATATTGATCAATATTTCTTGAAGTTATATTCTTTATAAGACAGGTGATTAGCTACTCCTCCCTCTTATAAGAACATGACAACCAACTCAAGTTTTACCCTCAATGACACTTAGATAATCCAAAAGGTTGTGATAAAAGCAAAAAAAAAGACCGGAAAAATTCCGGTCTTTTCTTGACTAAATATGATTGATGAATATTTATCCAGTGTTTCTCATGGCACTCGCTATGGCATTAATAGATAACATCAATTTTGTCTGTGAATCTGCAATATCTGGATCATTGTCCTTTTTCTGCTGACGCCATTTTTTTAATAAAGCAATTTGCTTCTTATGTAAGTCCACCATGACGGTTGCCCTTAACTTATTGGAGTAGTAATGATTCACCCTTCGGTTCTCTATATTCTCTTCCAGTAAGTCATACAAATAGTCTCTGGTCAATTTCAATTCCGAAAGAAACATATTCAAGAATTTTTCTTTGATTTTTTGATCTTCAACCAAATCAGCATATTCGGCCATTATCTTTTCATCCGTAGCAGCAAGGCTGGTATCCACATTTGTCAATACATACCTGATGAATATGTCTGTTTTAGTAGCCTCTTTAAATTTGTCGTATTCTGCAGGGCTTTCGGTTTTCAATTTGTGTAAAGTAGTACCGATACCATACCAACTGGTCATGTGATACCTGCATTGACTCCAAGAAAACACCCAAGGAATTGCCCTGAGATCCTCTAAACTATTAGCCCCCGTTCTCTTAGCTGGCCTAGAGCCTATCTTACTTGTTTCTATGGCATCTATTGGTGTTGCCTGACGGAAATATGGAATAAATCCATCTTCTCGAAGAAGGTTTTCATAATGCTTCTTACTATTGGCAGCAAGTTTTTCAATTATATCAGCAAGTGGATGATAGTGCCTTTCGCTAGATTTATCAAGAATGGTTTTAGACATGGCATTTGCAGCCAACAATTCTAAGTTGTAAGTTGCATTTACCTTATTTTCATATTTCTGAGCAATGGTTTCACCTTGTTCGGTTAGCCTAATCTCTCCATTTATCGCATTGTAAGGTAGCGCTTTGATGAAATAATGAGTAGGACCTGATCCACGGCTTATTGATCCACCTTTGCCATGGAAAAACCTGATCTTGACCCCATTGTCTACCCCGACTTGCGCCAGTTTGTATTGAGCTTTATACAAATTCCACTGGCTTGCCATAATACCACCGTCTTTGTTGCTATCGCTGTAACCGACCATTACTTGCTGTACAGGAATCTCCCATTTATATTGCTTCTGGAGAAAATCCATAGTGTTTTTGGTAAACGTATGGTTTAAGAAACCATCCAGTATTTCAGTGCCATTTTCCAAATCTTCAATGGTTTCCAACAATGGCACCACTGGAACTTTACAGGCAATACCATTTTCTGTCAACTCTGTCAATCCAGCTTCTCTTGCCAATAAATAAACAACAAGGAGATCAGAAACCGACCTTGTCATGCTGACAATAAAAGAACCTATTCCCTCGGTACCGTACTGAAATATATGTTGTTCTACTACCCTAAAGCAGTCCAAAACAGCCTTAGCATTACCCTCTAATTTGGCATTTATGCTGGTAAATGGGCGGTTGGTTTTTAATTCCTTAGTAAGAAACTCTACTCTCTTAGTTTCATCCCATTCAGCGAAATTGGTTTCCTCATATTGGGCAGCTTTGAGCAGTTGCTCAACGGCCTTATCGTGGAAGTCACTGTTCTGCAACATCGCCTGAAAATACTTAGCGTTATTGCATCCACCTTTGACTTCCCAGGGCGTCGCCTGTA
>CAXBNB010000444.1:0-4477 GCA_963976505.1 uncultured Reichenbachiellaceae bacterium | reverse complement strand
TAGGATATTGAATACCGGAGATGAGTTGGTTCGAAAAATTTATCCGATTTATATGAATCCATTACCCAGTGGCTTCTTGGATTTCAGGGCGCATTTCTATGCCCCTAAAAAACATTTTGCAGGCAGTTATTTCGACACGCTATATTTCAACATTACTATTATATGGTTAATGTCGATTGCCTTGACACTTACGCTGTATTTTGATGTGATGAGAAAATTGGTTACTGGTTTTGGTAAGTAAATCAACAACCACAATTTAAATGTTTTTCATTCTCTCGAAACTAGTCACTGCTCTGATAATGCCTATCAGCCTGATTTGTATGGCATTTATTCTGTCTTTTATTTATAAGAAAAAACAGAAACTCCTGCAGTTCATAGGCATAATTCTGTTGCTTTTATTTTCCAATCCATTTCTAGCACATACAGTTATGAAATGGTGGGAAGTTCCTCCTATAAACATTAGCAGCATCACAAAGCCCTACCCTATCGGAGTGGTGCTTTGCGGCATAACCAACACTAGACTCAAACCAAAAGACAGGGTGCATTTTCAAAAAGGTGCTGACCGCATTATTCATGCAGTACAACTGTACAAAGAAGGGAAAATAAAGAAGATTCTGATTTCCGGCGGTTCTGGATCACTGCTTTATCCTGAAGAAAGTGAAAGTAGTGATTTAAATCAATTTGCTTTAATGACAGGTGTAAAAAAACGAGACATCATCCTGGAAAATGAATCTCGAAACACACATGAAAACGCATTGTTTTCGGGCAAAATTATTGAAGAAGAGAAACTCAAAGGGAATGTTCTTTTGATTACTTCGGCCTTTCACATGAAGCGTGCTCAGGCTTGTTTCAAAAAAGAGAATGTAAAGTTTGATGTATTCAGTACAGATTTATACTCTGGAGAAATGGAATACTCGCCGAATAGCCTCATTGTACCAAGTATTGGCGCTATTAAGACGTGGACAATCCTAATCAAGGAGTGGCTAGGAATGGTAGCTTATAAATTATCAGGATATATTTAAAATCAGGTAGACTTAATCTTTCTGATCATTATTGAAAATAGGCCTGGAATAAACCGCTTCACATAAATAGCAAGATTTTCTAAAAAACCACCAATATAAACTTCTTGCTTTTCCTTAAGAATTGCCCTTATCGCTTTTTTTGAAAAATATACTGGAGTCAATCCATTTTGTTGTGCCTCGTCCAAAAGGTTTTGTTCCTTGCCATCTCCCATCAATGCACTATAAGAAATATTGGTATTGACATACCCAGGGCAAACCAAAGTTACTTTAATGTTATCATCATGATGCTCAGACCTGAGTGCGTCGTACCAGCCATGCAAGGCATGTTTAGAGGCCGAATACCCAGCCCTGAGTGGTGTGCTAACGATTCCTACAGCACTGCTTATTACAACGTGCTGGCCGCTTTTTCTTTTTACCATTTCCGGCAATACGTATTTTGATAGAGCTATTGATCCAAAGTAGTCCACTTCCATGATCCGTCGATCTACTTCCATAGAAGTATTGATCACTTTGTCCCGTTGGCTGATCCCTCCGTTGTTTATCAGAATATCTATGTGTCCAAATATCCCTTCTGCCTCTCTGGTTTTAGATTCCAAAGAATCAGCTTCTGCCAAATCCAGCGGCAAAATGCTGACATCTGAGTTTTGAGCACAATTCTCTTTAACTCGCTCAAGTTCTGATACCCTTCTGGCCGACAATATCAACCTTACATTCATTCCAGAAATAGCAATGGCCAATGCCTCTCCTATTCCACTTGATGCCCCTGTAATCCAAATTACTTTGTTGTCAAAATCTTTTGCCATGATTTATCTTTTTTCGTAAACTACAAAATCAAAAGCATATTGATGCCTATCATCTACATCGTGATGTGCTCGACTCATTTCTTTCCAGGAATCGTCTAATGCAGGAAAAAAGGTATCTCCTTCAATTTCAGTGTGAATTTCAGTAAGATAAATCCTGTCACTAGTAGAAATGGCCTCTTGCCCCCCGCCTATCACAAAAACTTCCTTTTCTCCTTCACTTTTAGCAAAGTCAAATGCTTGACCCAAATCATTGAAAACCACACAGTCTTTAGCTTGATATCCTTCTTGTCTTGTAAGGATTACATTGGTACGATTGGGAAGTGGTTTGAAGCTTGGAGGCAAAGAATCATAATTTTTTCTACCCATAATTACCACATGCCCCCTTGTTGTTTTCTGAAAATATTTCATGTCATCAGGTAATTTCCAGGGAAGGTCATTATCCTTTCCGATTACCCTGTTTTCAGTCATTGCAGCTATAAGTGATATTATCATTTCATCAATTTTAATAGTAACAAAACCAGGTTAAAGCGTATTGCCTCTTAAAAAATCTTCCGTTTTCATTCTCTTTTTTCCTTCAGGTTGCATTTCTTCTATTCTCACACAACCATCTCCAGTTCCCATCATTAAGATTTTCAAATCTTCGATTTTAGGTTCTCCGGGTGCTAATCCCGAATTGTCAGCTAAAGTTACTTTATATATTTTATACTTTTTTCCATTAATGGTTGTCCAAGCAGCGGGATATGGAGACAAACCCCTTACAAAATTTACAATTTGTTTAGAAGGTTGTGTCCAGTCAATTTCACAGGTTTCTTTATGAATTTTTGGAGCGGATTTAAGGTCCCCATCATCTACTTGTGGACTCAATTCGTAGTTGTTGCTTTCAATCGCTTTTACCGTTTTCAACACCAAACCAGCTCCTTTATACATAAGCCTTTCGTAAAGGGTGCCTACATTGTCTTCAGCCAAGATTTGCTCCCTTTCTTGAAATAAAATACTTCCTGTGTCGATTTCATGTTTAAGAAAAAATGTGGTCACCCCGGTTTCCTTTTCTCCGTTGATCACAGCCCAATTGATTGGAGCAGCACCACGGTACTGAGGCAAAAGTGAGCCATGTAAATTGAATGTACCCAAAGACGGCATATTCCAGACTGTCTCTGGCAACATCCGAAAAGCGACCACTATTTGCAAATCTGCTTGAAGTCCTCTAAGCTCCTCTTGAAATTCTTTGGATTTCAAATTGGTAGGTTGAAGTACGTTGAGTCCTTGAGTTTCAGCGTACTCCTTTACAGCCGACCCTTTTAGTTTTTTGCCCCTACCTTGTGGTTTGTCTGGCGCTGTAATCACACCTACTACTTCAAATCCATTTTCTACCAAAACCTTAAGACTGGGAACCGCAAACTCCGGCGTACCCATAAAGACTATCTTCATATTATATTCGAAATTTTAATGCCTCAAACTTAACCAATCTTGAAGGATTGTAATCTGTTCAGATGTATTAAATGGCATTGAAGAATTAAAAGTCCTTCAAACTGATTCTTTAGACAGTAAGTAGTTTGAAATTACATCAGAAAAGCCTAATTATGCCCCTTTAAAGTTTCGTAAGTGAATAATTCCACAAAGTATTTTCTGCTATTGATTTTGTTTTTTTTAACAATTGCAAATCTCTATGCGCAGAAAAAAGAACTCTTATCAGACACTACTTCCGATACCTTTTCCAACAGGTACTCCTCAGCATTTTTTAAAGAAAAATATCATGTCTATACCCTGGAGCATTTCATCGACAATTTTTACTCCAATGGTCATTACCAAATAGAAACAACAGGCACCTACGCTCAGCCTGATCAATATGTTTTTTCCCTAACTGGTTATTCTTACAAGTGGAATAAGTTTTATTATGATGGGATTCGAATCAACGACCTTTCTTTCCCCGGTGCATCACTTCACAAACCCATGCTGCTCGACAGAAACCTAGATATTGACCCAATCAATTCAAGGATCGACTTTTCATCTGCTACTAATCGAGATCATTACGTTTACGGACAATGGAACAATGGCTCCATTGGTGACATGGTACCATGGACGGATGCTTATACGCACCTGATGCATGGACATAAATCAGGCCCAGAAAAGGCGTGGAAGCCAATACCAGAACGGAAGAAAATACGAAATTCAGGGCTTGTCTATTTTTCTTTACCCTCTGAAAAACACAACAACTACGGCTATGTTACTCTTGGAAATAGAATGATCACTAATTTCAATTACATAGAAATGGATGACTATTATAGTGAAGACTATTTCCAGTTCCACTATCATGGTGATATTAATTTGAAAAACAAAAAACTTGACTACCTCATTACCTACAACCAGCGAGATAAACTAAATGCTGAATATTATTTTGGGAAAGCTGAAACTGCATCACTCAACAACCTAAACTTTTCTCTTTATGCCCAAAATTTAATGTTAGGAAATGGTAATAACCCATTCATTTATAATGCCGGACTAAACGTCTCCTACAAGGACATTACCAAAAACGATTTGAATTTTGCTAGAAATGTGATCGATCAAGATGGAGAAAGTTTAGAACCATTCTATTCGGATGGTAAATCCACTGATTTTATTCTCAGTGCCAACGGAAATAAGAAATTGACCAAC
>CAXBNB010000443.1:0-4487 GCA_963976505.1 uncultured Reichenbachiellaceae bacterium | reverse complement strand
ATAGTTCAGTCGGGAAGAATGCAACGGGAGTGGTTGGTGTTTTTGACCAGTGGATTTTGCGGAGGCTTCACTACATTTTCGGCTTTTGCTCTTGAAAACACCAACTTTATAATGGGAAATCACAGCAATCAGGCACTATTGTATATTGGTCTCAGTATTGTATTGGGTCTGATGGCAACCTATGCCGGAATGATGCTAGGGAAAACAATAATATAAACGAATTGAAAAATGCATAAGTACATACACACCCTTTTGGTTGTTTCTTTAGGTTTATTCTTTTCTTGCGAATTTGAAAAGGAGCAATATGTGCCTTTTACCGGAGAAGGTGACGCCCGTTTTATTGTAGAAAACTATGAGAAATCAGAAGTATTTATACCCATGCGCGACGGTACAAAACTCTTCACATCTATCTATGTTCCTAAAAAAGCAGGTGAAACATATCCCATTCTCTTGAACAGAACTCCTTATGGAGTGAAGCCCTATGGTACAGAGCCTGCTGATTACAAAAAGGATTTAGGGCCAAATATGAGGTTGACACGAGACCTGTACATCTACGTATATCAAGATGTTCGAGGAAAATACATGTCAGAGGGTGAGTTTATCAACATGACTCCCCACAACCATGTGAATGCCGATGGAGAGACAATCAATGAGAGTACAGACACCTTTGATACCATTGATTGGTTGTTGGAAAATATCAAAAGCAACAATGGGAAAGTGGGGCAATGGGGCATTTCTTATCCCGGTTTTTATACAGCTGCAGGCATGATAGATTCTCATCCTGCGCTGGTAGCAGCATCTCCGCAAGCACCTATTGCAGATTGGTTTTTCGATGATTTTCATCACCACGGAGCATTTTTCCTTCCACATACCTTCAACTTCTTCAGTACTTTTGGTCAGCCAAAACACGGGCCCACTAAAGCATCTGTTTCTAAATTTATTCATGGAACAACTGATGGCTATGAGTTTTTCAAAAATATGACTCCTGTAAAAAAAGCCAATGAAATGTATTTTGGAGATAGCATTAAATTTTGGAATGAGATACTGGAGCATCCTAACTACGACAAATTCTGGCAGGATCAGAATATACTTCCACACCTAAAAAACATCAACTGTGCAGTACTTACGATCGGAGGTTGGTTTGATGCGGAAGATTTGTATGGTCCGCTTGCCACTTATCAATCGGTAGAGGAGAAAAACCCTAAAATATTCAATGCCCTGGTGATGGGGCCATGGGGACATGGTGGTTGGAAAAGAACCACAGGTGAGTCTATGGGCGATGTGAATTTTGGGGATAAAACATCGAACTACTACGCCAACGAAATTATTTATCCATTTTTTGCTTATCACTTGAAAGGTGAAGGAAAGGCTGATTTACCTGAAGCCACGGTTTTTGAAACAGGAATCAACGTATGGAAGAAGTTTGATACCTGGCCACCGGAAAATGTGAAGTTCAAAAATCTTTATTTCAACAAAAAACAAGCACTTTCCTATACACCACCAAAAAGCAATGAGCATGGAATGGAAGTATTCATTAGTGACCCTGAAAATCCTGTGCCATTTACAGAATACAAAGACATAGGCATGCCGAAGCGTTATATGACGGATGATCAGCGTTTTTTGCAAAAAAGAAAGGATGTGGTTTATTATCAAACTGAGCCTTTGGAAGCAGACCTGACAGTAGCTGGGCCATTGAGTGCCAATTTGTTGGTGACAACCGATCAGGGAGATGCTGATTGGGTGGTGAAACTTATTGATGTATATCCAAAGGATCACCCTTCGTTTTCGCATCAGCCGGACAAAGATATGGGAGGTTATCAGCAAATGGTACGTAGCGAAGTTCTCAGGGGTAGATTTAGAAATAGTTATGAAAACCCGGAACCCTTTGTTCCGAATGAATTGACAAAAGTTAAGGTGCCATTACAAGACGTACTGCATACCTTTAAAAAAGGCCATCGCCTGATGATTCAGATCCATAGCACTTGGTTTCCGTTGGTCGATATCAATCCTCAGAAGTATGTTGACAATATTTATAAAGCTGAGTCTTCAGATTTCGTAAAAGCAAAACATAAAATCAGTAGATCAGGTAGCGACCCTTCATTCCTGAGAATAGGAGTGTTGGAGCAGTGAGTTAACCTGCGGAGACCAACAGAAGATACATTTATTAAGCAAAAACAAATTCTAAATTTTATTCTAAAATAAACGAATACAATGAAAAAAATACATTTTTTATCCTTGGCAGTATTGATGATTTTCGGACTCGTGAGTTGCGATGAAACCACAAAAGCAAAAAGAGTAGTGATTATAGGACTGGATGGATTCAGTGTAGAGGGGTTTCAGACAGCCAAACACCCTAACCTTGATAAGTTGTTGGCAGATGGAGTATTGTCGCTTAATACACGTACTGTGATGCCTTCAGTCACCTTGCCAAATTGGACGAGTCACCTGACTTCTGGTGGGCCTGAGCAGCATGGAGTAGTCGATAATGGTTGGAAAATTGACGATCATAAATTACCACCTATAGAAATAGATGGAGCAGGGTATTACCCTTCCATTTTCAAAATATTGAAAGAGCAAATACCGGGAGTTAAAACTGCTTATTATTACAACTGGAGTAGTTTGATCAACTCCATCAATAAAGAATATTTGGATGAGCATAACTTTGAAGAAAACGATGAATATTCCATAAACTACGGAAAGGCATTTGATTTCATAGTTGAAAATCAAGCGAACCCCAGTTTGATATTTCTATATTCTGTACACATAGACCATGCAGGACACAATCACAAGTGGATGTCTCCAGAGTACATCACTGCGATAGAAGAGGTTGATGTAAAGATTGGTGAATTCATCGGTAAACTTAAAGCTGAAGGTTTGTATGATGACACTAATTTTCTACTTATAACAGACCATGGAGGAATAGGGAATGGTCACGGTGGTGTAAGTGTCAGGGAAATGGAAGTGCCATGGGCCATCACCGGACCGGGCATACGCAAAGGCAAATTGGAAGAGCCCAACAGCAATGCCAATACCGCTATGGTGATCTCTTCTATGTTTGGTTGTAAGGATACTCCAAAGTCATGGATCGGTAATGTGCCACAATCTATTTTTGAAAAGTAAAAAGTATTGATTGGTACTTTGACTTATTATCGACTTTTAACCGAATAGTGAACTATATCATGAAATGACGGTTGTGTCATCATTTTTCTGAAATTTCTTTTTGGCTAACTTGATCCTGTGAAGTAAAAATCACGGGTCATGTTAATTATTTTCCTTCCTTTAATAGGCTCGTTTTTATGTAGTTTAATCAGGAGGGAAGTCAATCTAAACTTTCAATACTATGTCAATGATTTTAGTTCTTATCGCCGCAGCGTTTGTAATTTGGGCTTTGGTAGATTTATTTAATAGCCGTCTAGAAACCAATAAAAAAGTACTCTGGTTTGCTCTAGTTATACTTTTTCCGATTGTCGGTTCTGTTCTTTATTACTTTGTAGGGAGAAAATAAAAAAATGTCTTTTAAATTCATCCTGCGATTTTATAGAGTACAGGTTTATTTGAATCTGCTATTTAGTTTGGAAAGGGGGTAGGACATTAATCCGTAAGCCAAGAAAAAACAGGTGATTCCTAAAAAGCTTCCGGCAAATATGTCCTGCACAAAATGCTGAGAAAGGTACACCCTGGAGAAGGCTCCTATGATGGCACACACACCAAAAGTGACTTGCAATCCTTTGTTGTTTCGGAAAATATAAGCGAGCAGTATAAAAAAGGCAAAGGTAGTGGTGGCATGACCTGATGGGAATGAGTGTACGTGAGCAATTTCCACATCAGGGATCAAATACAGTGCCTCTTCGCCTATTAACCTTACAGGTCTTGGAGATTTTGCAAATACAATTCGCTTGAAAAATTGAACACTGGTAGGTACGAGTATAAAAGTAACAACGCTTATCAAAAAGTTAGTGAGTATGTGTTTTCGATATACGATGAGAACAATAGGAAGGGCAATTGCTGGGAAGATTCCGTCTCCTATATGGGTGTATACTTTAAAAAACCAATCGAAAAAAGTCGAATGAAATTGATTGAGAAATAGATGCAATTCTATTTTCTCGAAAGAGAAAATGAAAATCGAACATACAAGAAAAAATAGAAAGGTGATCAATATAAAAGGCGATAATTCTTTAAAGAAATCCTTCATATTTTACTTAAGTTGTTCGGGTTCGTGAGTTGTATACATCCCTATTGAGGTAAAGTTAGTTGAATTGTTGATCCTTGAGTTGATGTGATTTTTAAGACTTTAAAGTGTATTCTCCCACTGTTTTCCCATTGTCATCTATCATTTGTATTTCAAGTTTATTTTGGTTGGCTTGTAGGTTTGTTATTGTCCTAGAGCCCGTTTTGGGGCCACCTCCAATAATTACAGGGTATGAGTGCTCTTCATTAGGTAAATGAACGCCGTGCTTATGTGTGTGGCCAGAGATTACGAGATCCAC
>CAXBNB010000442.1:0-4504 GCA_963976505.1 uncultured Reichenbachiellaceae bacterium | reverse complement strand
TTTATTCCACTTATGTCGCTCAAGCCACTTTTTAGCCCTTTCTTTGGCTTCAGAATCTTTGGTTGTAGCATACCTGAAAGATTCCATTGCCAGATAATTTGAAGTAAATTCTCCATCATTGTCATCATCATCCGGAACGATGGAAGAAGTATCACCCGGCACAGTCAGCCTTGACCGTGCTATAATCCATGGATCACGAACATGACGTCTGATCAATTGATCATAGAAATAATCCGCTTTTTGTTCCAATGTCATTTTTCGTCTTTTGATAGCACTGACTCCTTTGGCTGTAGCAATCCATGCATTCCCATTGCTGTCAAAAGCTATGTCCCTCACTTCATCAGACATCAACCACCGTCTGCTCAACCGTACTGAATATTCCTTTTCTCCGGGAGTAAATCTTGTAATGCCATAGTCCGTACCCACCCACATTCTACCATCAGGAGCTCGTTTTACAGCTTTGACCTCTGCATGGGTGATGCCATCTTTAGGAAGTTTCTCACCGATTTTTTGTGTTTTATTTCTGATCGTGATTCCACCTAATCCTGCAACCCAAAGATTTCCATCATTGCTATAATCCAGTCCTTTTATATAGGCACTCAGGGCGTCTTCATTTTTCTGATATGGCGTTGTTTTTTGATCGGTACAATGAAATAAACCAACATCTGTTCCAATCCAAAGCCCATTGTTTCCATCTGAAATTGCAGCCCTCATGCTTCTTCCAGTCTTATATTCTTTCTTACTCCATGATTTTTTTTGATACAACCATATTCCATACGGCCCTAAAGCATAGACTCCCTCTTCGGCAATTACTACTTTAGCAACAGGCGGTTTAGGGCCTTCCATTTTTGATAACTGTCCTGAGTTGTATGAGTACACCCCATTCCAAGTAGCCATCCATGTAGTGCCTTTTCCATCAGTTTTAACATCATAAGCCGGCCCTTGATCAGCGCCTGTTATAATCAAACTCCACTCTTGACTATTTGTTTCTTTTGCATATACACCATTTTTAGTGGCAATCCAAATGTTGTCTAACTGATCAGCATGAATAGCCCTAACGTCACTGGATTTTTCTTCACTAACATCAACAATAAACCCTTCATGATATTCTTGGACAAATGGAACATCCACATAGGCATCTCTCACTTGGTCTACCGTATCTTTTTGTGGCCTTTCAGTTCCACTATCACATGCATAAAATAGTGAAGCGAATAAAATCAGTAAGGGTTTTCTCATATAAGTATAAAAAAATAAGTCTTAATAGACAATGAGTCTTTATCACACATATTAATTTTCGTGTAATAAAGGCTCATCGGGCTTGGGCTAAATATCAATTAAGGTATTTCTGTATTTTTTAAAATTAATCTTATGATTTGCCTTCTTTGAAGCGCTTCATTATTTCTTTCCAATTGGTAAAAATGATGCCTTCATCTTTGAAAAATTGAACCAAACATCTTGGCCTCCCACATACGCTGTTGCCATGAACCGGTAATGGTTTTCAAATTCTCAGTACCTTCAGAAGGATGAAAGATAATCTCAGTCAGCCCTGGTTGAAGTGATTGGATCAAGTCTTTAAAAACCTGAACCTTTTCTTCATAAGTCTTTCCATTAGGAGCACTTGTGAAATAATCCAATTTAGGAAGTGTATAAGCATTCATAAAATCAACCACATCATCAGTGATTGGATATCCTTTCTCTCTAAATCCTGCGACCACCAAAGGGTTAGACATATCAATGGCGTTGGCTGGGATTCCATAATCCATCGCAATTTGTAAATAAGCTTTGGCATATTCAGGGCTTCCAAAAAGCGTGCCCATGTGGGTATCAATATGATCCGGTCTATATCCCAATGCAATAGACTTTTCAATTTGTGCACGCACTTCTTTATCCACTTCTTCAACAGTCGCGTGCTCTACTACCTCTTCAACCGAACGCCAAAGCATGCCTTCTTCATCGATAAGTCCCGGCACTTCTGATATGGGTAAAACAGATGGCCAACGATGTGTTTTCC
Source organism: uncultured Reichenbachiellaceae bacterium (assembly GCA_963976505.1). Classification (GTDB taxonomy): domain Bacteria; phylum Bacteroidota; class Bacteroidia; order Cytophagales; family Cyclobacteriaceae; genus CAXBNB01. The sequence goes on along the minus strand of CAXBNB010000442.1, from coordinate 2,493 downwards.
ACTCGCTGGTCAGAGCAAGGTGAAGCCCCATATCGATTTCAGGATGCTCAATTGCCCATGCAATGATCTCTTCGAAATTAGGACATGGGGGCATTGCTGCGGCCGATTGAATGTAGCCTTCCAGTAAATTTCTTTTAGCTGAAATATTTGCTTCTTCGCACATCCCAATGTCATCGGCATGGAGCATGATGACCTTTTTTCCAGCTGGATATCCCAAACGCTCTGCCCAGTTGGCTGGCAGGGCAGCAGCTTCAGGGGTGTCATTTTCAACAACTTGTTCTTGTTTCTTTTGACTGCAAGCAACAAGCATAAATATTGGAATAAAAAGAGTTAATAATGTTTTCATAATTGTCATAGTTATAGTTAATGAGTCTGCCTGTTTTCTACAGCCAACTTACTGTAAGTTAAATCAAAATACGCATAATACTGAGACATTTACACTACCTGAATAAAGGATTTTTATAGCAAAACGAAATCAGCCAATATACCATATCAAGATGTTAACAATCAATATGTTATATTTATAATAATTAAACATTTTACATAGTATTATGGGAAATGGATTGAGACATAATTTAATCCACTAAAACGAAGCGCATTTTCATTTAATAGCTCGTAAAAAATGAACTTTCAATTTAGCTTAGAAGAGTTTTATTGTTCACATTTATTGGTGATACCAAACATTCAAATCACTGAAAAAGCAAGTTTAAAAATGAAGGTTTTTTCTCAACCAACGTTAGATTGAATTCTATGCGAAGTACCTTCTTTAGCGAGATATAATTATTAACACAAATCGGATACAACTACTTGAAAAATGAAGAGAAAAAAGATTTATATTTTACTGTTCACAATTTTCCTCAGCCAAATTGCTTACAGTCAGAATTTTAAGGCTGGTGCTGCTTTAAGAGTAATTACTCCTAGTCCACTTCTGCCCGTTTCAGGAGGATTGGGAACTCCTTCTCAAGTCACAGAAAACAAGGGAGATTTGTTTGTAAGGGCACTTGTTCTAGAAAAAGAAGGAACCAGGGTAGCCATCGTTGGGATAGACAATCTTGGATGGCCAGCTGCGCTCGGTGACCAATCACGTAAACTGATCAAGGGCATTTTACCTGAGAACATTTTGATTGGTGCCACACACACACATAGCGCACCGGATGCTTATGGTTTTCCAAATGAAAAAGGGGAAGTATTGGCTGACTCCAAATATCTAGAATGGTGTGTGAAACAAATGGCTGATGCTGTCAATGAAGCCATAAAGAATCTAGAACCAGCATCATTAAAAATAGCAGTGGGAGAAGCCAAAGGGCAAATCGCATACAACTATTATGCTCCGGACCTATACGACCCTAGATGTGGTGTCATACAAGCGATAGCTACTTCTGGAAAAAGTAAGGGCAAGGTGATTTCGACATTGGTAAATTATGCCGTCCACCCAGAAGTAATTGGATCAGACAGAGGCATCCTCACTCCTGACATGTGTGGCCCATTGTATGAGCGCATAGAATCTCAAGGAGGTGGTATTGCTGTCTTTATGAATGGTGCACAAGGAGGAATGGTTACTGCTGACAATAGAAGACCTGATGGCAAAGAAGCCAATGACTGGCAAGAATGTCAGCGCATCGGTGAGTTACTTGCTGATCAGGCTTTATCTATTATCAATTCAGCAACAATTCAGGAAAATCCTGATTTGCTTGTGGTTTCCAAAACAGTTGAATTTCCTGTAGAATCGCAGCTGATGCGCATGATACTTGACAATGCATCTATGGACGTTAAAATATCGAAAGATTACATCATACAAACCAATGTGAATCTTTTGAACATAGGAACAGCCCAAATTCTAACAATTCCGGGTGAAGCACTACCTAATATTGGCTATTACCTCAAGAGGAATATGAAAACAGAAAATCCGTTTTTATTCGGTCTCACAAACGACGCTTTTGGTTATATCCTTACCAAAGAAGATTTCAACAGTTTTGGAAGATACAAATATGTCAGTCGTACCAGTCTGGGAGAAATGACTGGTGAGATTTATATTCAAAATGCACTAAAATTAATCCAGGAAAATCCTGGCACATTAAACCATTAATTATATAATGAAAACCAAACAACTATTTTCATCCCTTGCAATTGCATCATGCTTGCTATTCAGTCAATGTTCAACAAAAAAAGAAAAAACAGAAGAAGTAAAAATTGACATAGCCGTTACGGCTGAAACCGCTCTACAGAGTTACCTCAACAACGACGACAAGTCATTCAAATGGGAGGTAATGGAATCGTATCCAATTGAAGGCATGCCAGTAACTGCCTACGATTTAAAGCTTACTTCTCAAAAATGGAGAGAGCATGTATGGAAGCATCAACTGACGATTCTGGTACCAGAAGAAATAAAGTACGATGGTGGGTTGCTGTTTATCACAGGTGGCTCTGTCAAAGATGGCGAACCAAATCTATCCAAACAAACTGATGAAACGGCTGCAGCTTTCGGGGTGATTG
>CAXBNB010000441.1:0-4525 GCA_963976505.1 uncultured Reichenbachiellaceae bacterium | reverse complement strand
CTCATTCCTTACAGGTCAAGTGTAAAACTCAGAAAGGAAGCCCCATTGACTACAAGGCTAATCCCTATCCATGGCGGTAGACACAACGACCTGCCTACTTTCAAAGAATACCACAATCATATGTCTGAAATTCTTAACGACAAACACGATGTAATTTTTGACAAGGGCCTTCGCGATCACCTGGATTTTTAGTAACTTCATTTTGCAAAATTTTAGACAGTAGAATTGATGAAATCATTTTCAGATTTGCCACTAATAGATAAAACCAGAGAATTGTATCTGGATGGCACTTTTGTAATTGATATCCGGTATTACAAGTATAAAATCAACCTTTACTTGTATGCAAATCATTATTTTGAAGTATTTATAAACGATAAAACCTCTCAGATTGAAAAAATTGAGCCATTGCCTTTTGAATCTACAAGGCTTAAATTTTATGCCGATCAATTGAAAATAGGTAGAAACAGGATTCGGGAGAAAAGGGGATATTATACTACTGTCAAGTTTTAAACGTTTGAATTACTATCCGTTAAAAAAAATATATGAGAAAAATGAAAAATCTGTTTTCGATAATTTTGATCGCAGCAATATTTGTGACTTGTGGTGAAGATGGAGAAAAAATCATTCCAACAGAAATTCCAGCCCTTCCTGTTGAATCTACTTTTTCCATGGACTTCTCCATTACTGATGCCAACTCAGGAGGTAGAACTGGCGCTAAAGAGGTAGGAAACTGGGCAAGGTCAACAGTCATCGTAACTGTATGGAGTGCTTTGGCAGGTATTTATACAGCCATACCAGTAGCTTCATTCAAAGAGGCATTCAATCATGAACCTACATTCGATGCATCTATTCGAGGCTGGGTATGGGAATATGATTTTACACTTCAGGCCAGCTATCATGCACGATTAGAATCGGAAATCACAGCTTCTGGGGTAAACTGGAAAATGTATATCTCTCAGGAGGACTCCTTTCAGGATTTCAATTGGTATTCTGGTTTTTCTGACATATCCGGAACCAGTGGCACCTGGACACTTAATACAAATCCTCAAGATCCTAAACCTGCTTTGGAAATCATTTGGAATAGAAATGAAGACGGTACGACTAAAGATTTAACGTATACGAATGTGATTCCTGATGATGTGAACAATGGTGGATTCATAAAATATGAAACGTCAAGTGAAACTGACTACAACCGCTATTATGAAATTTTTCAGAAAAAGGAAGACAATACCATCACCATAGAATGGCATAAAGAAAATCACAATGGACGTGTCAAAGATCCAGCACATTACCAAGATCAAAACTTTCATTGTTGGGACGAAAGTCTGACAGACAAAGAGTGCTAAGGATCAGAAGTGTATTACAGCCTTTTTTCGAAATACTTACAAAAATCACTAATTGTGCATGCTGCACAATTGGGCTTTCTTGCTAAACATACATACCGTCCGTGAAGAATGAGCCAATGGTGCGCTTTCGGAATATGTTCTTCTGGAATATGCTTTACCAGCTGTTTTTCTACTTCCAGTGGGGTTTTGGCATTCTGATTTACAAGTCCTATTCTTTTTGAAACTCGGAAAACATGTGTATCGACGGCCATAGTTGGCTGATTGTACACTACTGAGGCAATTACATTTGCTGTTTTCCTTCCCACACCTGGGAGTCTTTGTAAGTCATTGATGTCTTCTGGAACCACGGAATCAAATTCTTCCACAAGCAATTTCGCCATACCAATGAGGTGCTTTGTCTTGTTGTTGGGGTATGAGATGCTTCTGATATATGGAAAAAGTTCGTCAAATGTAGTTTCGGCCAATAATTCTGGCGTTGGAAATTGTTCGAATAATGCTGGGGTAGTCAGGTTTACTCTTTTATCTGTGCATTGCGCACTAAGAATTACAGCCACCAATAATTGATAGGGGTTGTTGTATTCCAACTCAGTTTCTGCGTTGGGATTATTCTGACTAAAATAATTTATAAAGGATGAATATCTTTCTTTTCTAGTCATATTGGCTGATGGAATAATTGGTCAGGCAATATGACTAGAATTCATAAAAGATAAAAACTATTCTTATAGAAGAACAGATCTGTACTTTATAAAAGGACAGAATTTTTGAAAATGTCACTCATTGCTCTTTCAGATGGGCTTACAATCAGATGATTAAGGTCATAGTAAATCGACTTTAAATCGTCCAACTTTTCGCTCAGTTCAGAATCACAGAGTACTGCATTTTCAATTTCGGAATTTTCTAATTCACTTGTTTCACCATAAACATAACGAATCAAGTCATTTTCGGTAAAAAGTATTGTCATAGGCAATAGTTGAGTTTTGCATTTTCTTACGCAAATTTATCAACGCATATCGCATTCTACCCAATGCAGTATTAATACTCACATCAGTGGCTTCTGCTATATCCTGAAAACTCATTTGCATGTAGTGTCTCATTTTTAAAACTTCTTTTTGTGTTTCAGGGAGCTCCTGAACCAACTTTTTTAATAACGCATTTGTATCACTTTTTATTTGAAGTGTCTCAATAGAATCTTCGGCAAATTCCAAAGTATTGAAAACTTTACTGCCATCTTCCATGACTATAGTTGGATATCGCTTCTCTTTTCGGAAGTAATCAATTGCCAAATTATGAGCAATTCTTAATATCCAAGGAAGAAATTTCCCCTCTTCATTGTACCGTCCTGATTTGATGGTTTTTACAACCTTAATAAAAGTGTCTTGTAGCAAGTCCTCTGCTACATATTTGTCTTTTACTATTAAATAGATTGTAGTAAATACCCTCGACTTGTGCCTTGACACAAGTTCTTCAAAAGCCTCTTCGTTTCCGCTTTTGTAATGTGATACCAAATTGCTATCACTAACACCAAAATTATTCATCTGTTTACCTGTTTGTTTAACGTAGAGGTCTATATCATAAGGAAGAAACGGGGTTTTAGAGTGTTACATTTATTTACTGTGATTTCAAATGTATGCAAAAACAATTTGTATTCCAAAATGCTTTCGATATAAAATTATATATATTCTTAATAATGTTATATAAATGAGGTGAAACTTTACTTCATTGTCTTCTGAAATCATTTTTTTTTTGATTTAAAGGAACTGTTTAGATCAAGTATTGTTTACTATCAATATTAATTGATTTACAAAATTGAAAAAACATTGAATATGAAAGCAATATGGAATGGAGAGGTCATAGCCGAAAGTGATGACACCTTAGTGGTAGAAAATAATCATTATTTTCCCGAGAATAAAGTCAATAAAGAATTCTTAAAGAAGAGCAATACACATACTATTTGTCCTTGGAAGGGTACTGCGAGTTATTACACTTTAGATGTAAATGGCAAGGAAAATAAGGATGCCGCGTGGTATTATGCAACGCCAAGCCAATTGGCGAAAAATATTCAAAACTATGTGGCTTTTTGGAAAGGGGTTGAGGTAATAAAATAATATTAGAAAGTAATACCACCAATGATTAGTTCTATTCTGTTATCGTTAACCTCAGGCATATAAGCGTATCTCACTCCCAAATCGAAAAGGAGTGTATACCTCATTATATTAAAGTTAAAGGAAAGTTCTGCTCCATAAGATTTTAGAGCAATGTCAGTTTCGTCGCTATCAGTTCCTACACCATGGTCATAGAACCCATTGACATAAATTCTTTGTAAGTTAAACAATGGGCCAAGATGAATATCTGGATACCACACTGGCAACTTATAGTTGAAGGATAGATTGGTAAACCTATTGAATGGAAAATAACCAAACCCTCTGGTGAATTGAATAGGGCTATCGAAATAATAATTCTTAGAATTTTCATTTTGATAAGAACCTCTCAGTCGTATGGAATGATGTTTGGTAATTCCTGGAAAAAATAGATTGCTCTCAATGGCAAAGAGTTTGCTTTGATAGTTTCCACCTATTGGGGTATGATTGTAATGAATAGACAAAGACTGTCCAAATTTGCTATTTAGATCGAGCTTACTCCTTCTCATTCCGTTTACAAATTGAATGCTGTGTTCCAAGGCATTCAGATTTCCATTTCCGGATTGATCAATAAATAATTTGTTTGGTAGATTGTATCCTGAAATAGAAGTAAATATAGATTTTGAGGAGAATGTAAGTTTACGTAGGTATTTTGATTTCGTAAGCACAAGAGGTACCCTAAGCCCAGCAGATAGGGTTGTTTCTTTCCAATTGAATGTTTGGTTTTCCCCTTCTACATTCAATGTCGTGGATCTACTGCCATCAACAATGGATAGATCAACAATCGGGTATAAGCCCTGATAACTTATGGTTCCATACTTTAACCAATTGCGTTCATCCGAATCATATTTTAACCCAGCACTAATTGAGGTTGTACTTAATACGTCCTGAGAATTGACACCAACGATTATCGAATTATTTGTTGGGATGGCGGAGAGACCCCAGGAATGCGGCCGAACGGTATGCAATAATTTTCTATATGGTTTGGCCGAATATGTTCTGTATTGAATATTATTGAATAATTCCTCTCCATTTTCTGCC
>CAXBNB010000440.1:0-4527 GCA_963976505.1 uncultured Reichenbachiellaceae bacterium | reverse complement strand
CGGAACTACTTACCGTAGTTAAATTTCCAATGGTATAATACCCATCTGAAATGGACCCAATATTTCCTTTAAAGGAAACTGTATTGCCTACAATGTCAGGGTTGACATGTGTCAATACATATTGTGAAGATGTGTTTTCTCTATAGAGCAAGGCGTATTTACCAGTTGGTGTACCTAGCCCTAAAACATCAAAATCAAAAGCCATTGTGGCAATGCCACCATCATCGTTGATGTCATTGATGTCAACATACCAATCTCTCTCCCATCTACTGTCGAGCACATTGGTATTCATGTCATCTGTGAAGCTACCTTCGGTAGAGGTGGACTGAGAAGCAAAAAGGATTTCATCTCCATCATCATTGAGGTAACTGATGTCAGTAAAAGTAAGACCATGATTTGAAGCCGTTGAAACAGTGCCTCCTGATTGCTTGCTGATTAGTGAATAATCAGGGTTATAGTCGCCAGTTTCAGCTACCCAATTGGAGGTTGTGCCAGCCAGTGCAAAATTAGTAAGTGTTCCATCATTGCCGTTTCCTGTTACATCCGGTAAAGTCGTAAGTCCTGTATTGGTTCCCTCAGGAATCCCAACATTGAAATCATAGGAAGCTACAAGACCTGTCTCAGAGGTGAGCGTATTTCCCATATTATTGATAATTTCTGCTTGGGTACGGGCTACATTCCAAATGCGGATTTCATCCATTTCGCCATTAAAAAATGCATCAGAAGACCCGTTTTGCCCTAAGTATAATGAGCTACTTCCTGTTGTTGGGTTTTGTGTCGATGTAATTTGTTGTTCTAAAACACCATCTACATAAATAGATATTTGGTCACTAGCATTATTAAATACTCCAGCGATATGATGCCATTGTCCATCGTTAATAAGAGTAGTGCCTTCTGCTTGTTGACCACTCGATCCGTCAAATCTTATATGTGCATATCCATTATTGATAGCTAACGAATAGTTTTGATTGCCTCCAACTGGTTTCATTATGATGCGCTTGAAACTACCAGATGTTTGAGTGGTATTTACCCATCCCTCTAGAGTAAAACTGGAAAGGGATTGTGAAGCATCATGCGTCACTGACACATAATCATTGATACCATCAAAATCTAGTGTATTGTTCTGAGCGATTACAGAATTTAAATTAAACAAAAAACATGAAATGATTGGTACAAATAGTAGTCGGGTAAAGTTTCTCATTCTTCCTTAAGTAGATGCAAATATGAATCGTCTAAAATATCACCTTTTGTCTAAATACTATATACCATGCATTAGGTATTTATTAAAATATCAATAAGTATTCCGACAAACCATGAAATTAATTTATTATCAATACAATTGCTATAAAACTATGGGTGCTAAAGCAGCTTTTTCGACGAACAAGGTTGATTATTAGACAGATAGATCGACACATAGAATGGATAGATTTATCGGTTGACATATCTTTAGGGTTGGATAAAAATTGGGGATCAAGTACAAGAAATACTTGTTCTAAGGAAAAATAAAATTATAATTCAACAACAATATCTTAGATTTATCTAAATTTTACAATAGTTCAAAATAGGCTTTACCATGAAATTGATTAAAAATACGGTCCTGATCTTTTTAATTACACTATTTACTTTGCCCGCATCGGCACAATACGATTTTGGAAGTAAAGAATTAAAAAAAATATATTACAAGCTGGAAAAAGCTTATGATGATTACGATTATCAGACCATTCTTGACTTTGAAGACAAAGTCCTGACGCTTGTCGAACCAAAGCAAGATACGCTTACCGCTTTGGTCTATTCTTTTTTGGGTGAGGCTTACTATGATTATAATCCTGATAAATGCCTTCACTATTACCAAAAAGAATATGATCTAAGATTGAAATTACAAGGTGATGACGATGAGCTTATAAAAAATACAGCCTACAACATGGCATTTATAATGGATGAAGTAGGAAGGTATAAGGATGCTGAAATCCTATTTCTTGATTTGATCGAAAAAGACAAGAAAAGTTACGGTGTAAAAAGCAATGAATACATCAATACCTCTTTGAAGCTTGGTCAACATTACCAAAGTACAAAACAATATGCGGATTATAAAAAGGGTCTCAAGTTGTACAAAGGACTGTTCAAGTCCATCAAAAAAGACAATCCATTATACGGTGAGTTATTGAACGGTATCGGTGGGACCTATGATGAAATGGGCTCGTACGAAGCAGCAGAAACCAATTACTTGGATGCACTTGATGCCTTTGAATCCAGTGGACAATATGCCTCTCTCAATACTGTCATCAATTTAAACTCTCTTGGCCGAATGTATGAAAAAACAGGAAGACTGCCAGAAGCTGAAGAAACATACAATGAAGCCTTGTCCATTCTCAATAGGTTGCCAGGAGACAATGAAGATACGTTTCAAACTATATTTAACAATATAGGAGGTACTTATTATTTGCTGGGGAAATATGCTGAAGCTGATAAAGAGTTACAAAAAGCAGCATTGATAGCCGAAGACTTTTATGGCGATGGATCTGATGTGTATGCCATAGCATTGTCTTCTCAAGCTGATTCCTATTTTTTCCAAAAAAGATATGATGAAGCAGAAGTAAAATTCAAACAAGCCCTAGATATATTTATTGAGACGCAAGGAAAAGATTCTTACGATGCAGCACTCATGACATACAACCTATCGCGGGTGTATAGAGAAAAAAGGCAATTTGAAAAGGCCCTAGAATTTAACAAAAAAGCAACTGAAAACTTAAAGGCATCAATTGGCGAAGAAGACGATGAATATGTAAGATCGCTCATGAACTTAGGAGCAATTCAAAATACCATTCACAACTTTTCAGAAGCTTCCGACTACTACAATCAAGCACTAAAAATTAGAAAAAAGACCCTAGGTGTCAACCACCCAAGGTATGCTGAAACTACTCAGAAGTTGGCTCTATTGAATTGGGCCATGGACAATAAGGAAGAAGCCATTGACTACTACAAGCAAACTTTCGAAAACTATTTCACTCAAATTGAGGCTTATTTTCCCACGATGACAGAGGAAGAAAAAGCCAAGTTTTACAATACCAAAGTGAAGACCACATTTGAACAGTTCAACTCCTATGCTTTTGACAAAGGAATAGATGACAAATCACTTTGGGGAGAAATGTACAACTATCAACTGGCAACCAAAGGGTTGATAATGTATGCAACAGGTAAGGTTAGAGCGAGTATTATGAATAGTGGTGATTCCCTGCTCATTGATAAATATCAAACATGGATTAGTCAAAAGGAGCAGTTGTCCAAACTGTTTAGTTCGGTAAAAGAAGATATTTTTTCAAGGAACTTTAAGATTGATTCGATCACAAGGGCAGCTGATAAACTTGAAAAGGAAATCAGTGTGCAATCCAAAGCATTCGCCAACACATACACCCAAAACAGGGTCACCTGGCAGCAGGTACAACAAAAACTTCAACCAGGAGAGGCAGCCGTGGAGATCATTCGATTCAGAAGCTTCAAGCCAGATTCTGCAGGGTTATATACCGATGAGATCTATTACGCAGGATTGGTATTAACGGCTGAGACCACTGAAAATCCCGAATTAGTGGTTTTGAGAAATGGCAAACTAATGGAAAACAAGTTTCTTTCAAATTACAGAAATGCCATCAAATATAAAGTCGAAGAAGGGCACTCCTATCGGCTTTTTTGGAGACCAATTGCCAATAAATTAAATGGTATTAAGAAAGTCTATTTGTCCCCTGATGGGATCTATAACCAAATAAGCATCAATACACTCCAGAATCCAGCAACAGGGAAATACACTTTGGATGAGCTGGAAATAAAAGTGGTCACCAACACAAAGGATTTGGTGGCTTCTGCTTCTACTGGGACTTATCGAAGACAAACAAAATGCCATTGACAAAAATGAAGACACTGAGCAGAAGCCTTCAGGTGAAAGAGGTGCTAGAGGATCAAGAGCAACCAAAGGAAATGGCATCAGGGGAGGCATCTCAAGAGGTTTAAGAGGTAATCTACAGCGGTACATCAATAGCAATTCTCTCCTTGCCATGCTCCCTGGTACTAAAGAAGAAATAGAAAATATTTCTAAGCAATATGAACTGAATGGCACTCCACCCTCCACGTCTTTTGGAAATGAGGCCGTAGAAGATGCCATCAAAACATTGAAGAGCCCTCAAACCTTGCACATCGCCACACATGGTTTCTTCCTAGAAAATCAAGAACCAGAAGAAGGCATAGACATTGACAAATATGTTGAAAATCCTTTACTGCGCTCTGGGCTTATCTTGGCAGGCGCCAACAGCTTCCTTCAATCTGGATCAATATCTGAAGATACTGCGGATGGACAAGATGGCATCCTCACCGCTTATGAAGCAATGAACCTCAATTTGGATCAAACCGATCTGGTAGTGCTATCAGCCTGTGAAACAGGACTTGGAGAAATCAGCAACGGAGAAGGTGTTTATGGACTTCAACGGTCATTTCAGATAGCAGGTGCAAAAAGTGTGATCATGAGTATGTGGACTGTCG
>CAXBNB010000439.1:0-4530 GCA_963976505.1 uncultured Reichenbachiellaceae bacterium | reverse complement strand
AGCTTGATGAAGGTACCATAAATTCCATAATACGAACGATCATAAGGAAAGAAGGAGCATTCAAGGCCTTAAGTGTAGCATTAGAAGGGAAAACTATTGCACCCCAAACAGCGACACAAGCCGCACGGCTTGTGCAGATTTCTGGGCGTGAAGGAGCAGAGGAGCTGATGGCTGCCTTGGCCAATGCAGGGGGCATTAAAAACAACTTCACCGACTCGAATAATCGTCAGAGGACTTTGGATCTTGTTGTAAAATTGAAAGACGGTGATACAGCGAAGGGAAAGGAAATATATCAAAGACCAGCACTTGCGTGCATTTCATGTCACAAAATCAAAGGGGAGGGTCTATCTGATGTTGGCCCTGACTTAGGTAGTATTGGTGCTAGCGCACCTGCTGATTACATAATTGAGTCTTTGATTGATCCTAGTAAAAAAATAAAAGAAGGATATAAATCATCTACGGTAACAACAATTAATGGAGACTATTATACGGGCTCAGTTATTTTTGAAGATGCTAATGCAATAAGAATCAAAACTTCGGTAGGAGTAGAAGTCTCTTTACAAAAAAGTAAAATAAAATCTCGTGAGACAAGTAAGGTTTCAATGATGCCTGCTGGGCTGACGGATAACTTAAATGAGAATGAATTAATTGATCTTTTGAAATACCTCACTGAGCTTGGAAAAAACCAGTAATTAAGGTAGACTTCAGTGCAACTTATCGCACATCTTAAATCAAGGAGTCTCAAATTTGAGAATGAACTGTCCCTCAATCTTTTTTCAGCTTATTTACCAGCTTGCCAACAGTTAGTCCTTGTACTATAATTGAGAATACCACTACTACATAGGTGATCACCAGAAAAAGATTGCGTTCCATGTCTTGCGTAAGGCCTAGTGCAAGTGCAATAGATATGCCACCACGGAGACCACCCCACGTCATTATTATATTCGTGTTGGGGACAAAGTCGAGTTTCTTTTTAAAGAAATTTATTGGTAGAAGAAGCGATAAGTACCTGCAAACTAAAATGGTTGGTATGGCAAGTATTCCTGCGAAGATGTATTTGCCTTCTAGCGTCAAGACCAGTATTTCCATTCCGATTAAGACGAATAAAATTGTGTTGAGCAAGATGTCTATAAGCTCCCAAAATTTATCTACGTAGGTTTCTGTGATTTCTGACATAGCACCCTCTCTCATGGTGTCATTCCCTATCATCAATCCAGCTGTAACCATAGCCAAAGGAGCTGATAAGTGAAATTGTTGTGCAAGAACGGTTCCACCCATCACAGTAGCAAGCGTAATGATCACTTCTATATCATAATCATCAATAGATCTCATCAACCTATACGTGATCCACCCGAGAGACAAGCCTAAAGCAATACCTCCAATCACTTCTGTGCCGAAAAGCTCCAAAATGCCTATAGCACCCATTGACTCTTTCCCAGGTGTGGCAAATTGATAGATGACCATAAAAACTACCACACCAACTCCGTCATTAAACAAAGATTCACCTACTATTTTGGTTTCCAGTTTTTTTGGTACGCCTGCTTTTTTCAAAATACCCAATACAGCGATGGGATCAGTAGGGGATATGAGTGCTCCAAAAAGCAAACAATACACATAGTCAATGTCAAAGCCTATGAGTTGCAAAAGGTAAAACATGATCGTTCCTACTAGAAATGTAGAGACTAAAACACCCAAGGTTGCAAAAGCAAAAATAGGCCACCGCTGTACTTTGAGCTGTTCAAAATTGGTATGCAAAGCGCCTGCAAATAGTAAAAAACTGAGCATTACATCTAATAGAACTGTTCTGAAGTCAATGTGAGTAATGATGTACCTTTCGGCGTTTAACAAAGTAGCATCAAAATAACTGAGTACAAATACACCCAGTGTAAATACTATTGTGATCAGCATCAACCCAATAGTATTCGGGAGTTTGAGAAACCGGACATTGATGTATCCGAATATGGCTGAAATAAGAATGAGTATGGTAATAATTAAAAAGTAATCCATTTATCGGGTGGCTTTTAAAAAAAACTAGGCCTAAGGCAGGTAATCTCTGTAATAAACTATGTACTCTCTAAACTTACAAAAATTGAATTAGATTCAAAGCAGCTTTTCCAGATAGTGTTCATCGATCTGAAATTCTTTCTTGATACTGTCAATGTGTTTCGTCTTTTACCTATTTTTATTTTCAATTGTCGTTTTTCAAAAATGCATAAAACAGAAGAAGAAAAACGTACACCTCAAAGTTTGAGCAAGCGTAGGATTAGAAATTTTAATAGAAGGACATGGTATTACAATCTACTGTCGCTAATGTGTTTTGAGGCTTGTCCGACTGTAGTGACCCATATATCATCTTGTTTTGATAAATAATTAAATAATTTCTTTAGCATTTTAACCTCAGTGGTTTGTATGCCTTTATCACCGATTTCATGCCCAGCCAAAATTAACCACAAACCATCTTTACGAGCCATTTCGATAAGACTTAGAATATATTTAAAATCTTTACCGTCCATTTCCATTCCAGTTAATTGTGATAGATCACAAAAAGATGGATCGTTAGGAGCTTCATCCATCCATGTTCGACCTGATCTGAATTCTTGCGCAATCACAGGAACGTAGCTTTTAGTATTATCTCCCCGACCAACAAAGGTTTGACCGCAGGGATATGCAAACTCTGTTGCATTTATATTTAGCATTTCTTTTAATGTGTCGTTGGCCATCAGAATTTCCTTTCTAATATCGCTGATTTCCTTTTCTTCCAAAGCCATATCTCTTGCCCATAGAAAATTCCCAGAACAAGGATGATTCATAGAATGATTTCCAATTTCATGGCCATCAGCTACTGCTTTTTTCCATCCTTCAAGCGTGTCATAAACAATACTAGGCACTACATAAAATGTAGCTTTAATACCATATTTATTAAGAATAGGGAGCCCGTTTTCTATCTGACTTTTTCGACTATCGTCCCAAGTTAAACTCAAAGCCATTGTTTTATTATTTGGCCAATTGAATTTACTTTCTTGAGCCAATACGTTATTGAAAAATATTGAAACAAGTAGTACTGTTAGATAAGAGCTGATTGACTTTGACATATTCTATAAAGGTTTATTGTTTTTTAAATAGGCTAATAGATCCGCCATTTGTTGTTGGCTTATTTGAGTTTGAAGGTTTGCGGGCATAACAGAATTTTCGGATGCATGAAGACTTTTTATGTCATTTCTATCGATAGTTTGCTCTTGACCTCCAACCATTTTAATTGTCAAGGAAGAGGGGCCTTCACTGATTATTATTCCGGATACATTATTTCCACTATTCAATTCTAGTTGCCAAAATTCATATCCATCTGCAATTGATCTGTTTGGTTGTAGAATATCCAAGAGAAGTGCAGATTTACTTCTATTTTGTAAAGAAGCTAAATCAGGACCAAAAGCTATTCCGTTAGTTCCGCTTTTTTGATGGCAAATACCACAAGACCGTTTGAAAATGTTTTCGCCAGACAATGCTGATCCTATCAATGAAAGTGAGGTTTTGTACTCATTCCAAATGGAGTCTGTACTCAATTCATTACCACTTAATACTGATCTAGCCAGCTCACGAACTTCAGAGTTGTAACTGTTGAGTAGTTGTACCTTTTTAGGCCAAGGTATACTGGTTTTATTGATTTCATTAGATTGAATAGCAGTTAGTAGGAGTATTTTCCCTTCATCTTTTTTGACTATTATTCCTATGCATTTATTTCGTTCATCAGGCAATAAATTTGGCCATAATGACATAAGTTGATGTAAAGCAGCAGTACCAGTGGTGTAATCAAAAGCGTCAATAGCTGCTGATCGTATTTCGGTACTCTTTTCGTTGAGCAGTATATCGTTAAATAATACTAAGTGCAGGTCAGCATTGGTTCGAGCGATGATTCGCAATGCATCCGCTCGAAATAAGGCATCCGAATTACTGTTATTCGATACTTGCTTAGCTGTTTGTACTAAGTTGTTGTTTTGATTTTTGTAATATCCGATTCTATCAAGTAACTCTATACTTTTTGTTCTTACCTGAGTTTTCGTTTCAATTCTAAATTTAGTCTCAAGGAGGGCGATATTCTTTTTGTTAAGTGAGATGTCTTTATTTCTGGAAAGTGAATTTGAAATACCATCTAAAATGATGGGTACGTACCATTCTTCATTTGATGAAGATAAAGTGGAAAATAAGAAATCATTTAAAGAGTTGGAATCGGCAGCTCTAGACATTACTTCGCTAATTCGACTTAAGAATAAGGCATTGTGTGGAGATTCCTTTCGAGCAAATTCTTTAGTTGATGTACTAAATAATTGAGCTAGATCTATTTGTTTGGCAGAGAGCGCTGCATATTGCATCCACTCATTTGTTATATCATTGAAAATCATTTCGGTTCTGATATTTCCTGAAACATCTGAATCTAATTCTCCCAATGTAAGTAATAATTGATAGCGGACTTTGCTATTTTCATCATTTTTCATTGCCAGTAACTTCCGAACCAACGGATCGGAATTGGAAAGA
>CAXBNB010000438.1:0-4533 GCA_963976505.1 uncultured Reichenbachiellaceae bacterium | reverse complement strand
ACAGATGAAGAAAGATGATTATTTGAAAGTAAAGAAAAACAACAAAGAAGGGCTGTCAGGAAAATTGAAAATAGTAGGTCAAATAGGAATAGGATTGATCGTGGGAATTACTATGGTAACTCATGACGATATAGTTGTGCGGGAATTTGATCAAACTGAAGTGGTTGCAAATCAAACCGAAAAGTACAAGCAGTACGAAGACATTCAATCATCTATCACTACCATTCCCTTCGTGAAGGACAATGAATTTGATTACAAATGGCTTTTGCCTTCATTTTTGGAGGATTATACAAATATCCTGTATGTAATAGTAGTAATTTTCATAGTGACAGCAGTATCAAATGGAGCAAATATTACTGACGGATTGGATGGATTGGCAGCAGGTACCTCAGCCATTATTGGGCTGACGCTGGCTATTCTGGCTTACCTGTCTGGTAACGTGATTTTTGCCGATTATTTGAATATCATGTACATCCCTGGTTCTGGAGAGCTAGTGATATTTTGTACCGCTTTTGTAGGAGCGTGCATTGGATTTTTGTGGTACAATTCACATCCTGCGCAAGTATTTATGGGTGACACTGGCAGCTTGGCTATTGGCGGTATTATAGCAGTCTTGGCACTGGTTATCAGAAAGGAATTATTGATACCTATGCTTTGTGGGGTGTTTCTTATAGAAAATATCTCAGTGATACTTCAGGTTGCATATTTCAAGCATACGAAGAAAAAATATGGCGAAGGGCGCAGAATCTTTAAAATGGCACCTCTTCACCACCATTATCAAAAATTAGGAATGCATGAGACCAAAATCGTAACCAGGTTTTGGATCCTAGGAATACTCTTGGCCATTTTCACTTTAGCAACATTAAAAGTCAGATAAATAGATTGGAAGATAAAAAACACGATAGCGTAGCAATTTTAGGAAGCGGTGAGAGCGGCATGGGAGCAGCTCTATTGGCCAAATCCAAAGGGCTCAATGTGTTTTTGTCAGACTCTGGTGCTATTGAAAGCAATAAAAAACAACTGCTTGCAGATAACGGCATTCTATTCGAAGAAAACGGACACTCTATTGATGAGTTGTTGAAATACAACGAAATCATTAAAAGTCCGGGTATTCCAGAGAAGGTAGCTGTAATCAAAGCACTAAGAACGGCAGGTAAATACATTATATCTGAAATAGAATTTGCAGCCAGATATACCAATGCCAAACTGGTAGCAATTACCGGATCCAATGGAAAAACTACTACCACACTGTTGACTTATCATTTATTAAAATCAGCAGGAATGAATGTGGGGATGGGTGGCAATATAGGCAACAGCCTTGCAAGCCTTATTCTTGAAGTAGACTATGATATTATTGTTCTTGAGTTGAGCAGCTTTCAACTGGATGGAATGTATGAGTTCAAAGCAGACACCTCGTTGCTTTTGAATATTACTCCTGATCATCTTGACAGGTACAATTACGACATCAATCAGTATGCTGATTCTAAATTGAGAATCACTCAGAATCAAGGGGCAATTGAGCAATTCATCTTTAACATAGATGATAAATTGATTGAGGAGAAAATGGCGAAAGCTGATATTAAGGCAAAGAAAACTGGGTTTTCCTTAAAATCTATAATTGGATCTGGAGCTTGTCAAATGGGAAGTGAATTGTCTTTTCATACAGAGAAATTGGACTTTTCGATTCCAGTAAAAGAGATTCCATTGATTGGCAAACACAATCTTTACAATACTATGGCTGCTGTGTTGGTGGCTATCAAATATGGAGCTAAAGAAAACCAAATACTAGCAGGGCTTAAAACCTTTAAAAATGCTCCACATAGGTTGGAATATGTAGGTGTCATTGATGAAGTTATATTTATAAATGATTCCAAAGCGACTAATGTAGATTCTGTGTTCTATGCTTTGGATGGTATGGATAGAAAAGTGGTCTGGATAGCAGGTGGAGTGAACAAGGGCAATGACTACAGTGTGCTTAAGGATTTGGTAAATGAAAAAGTGAGTGCTTTGGTTTGTTTGGGAACTGATAATAAGCATTTATTAGATGCTTTTGGTAGTGACATTGAGATCTTACATGTAACGCATGATATGGACGAATGCATTGACACAGCACTAAAATTAGCCAATCCTGGTGATGTGGTGTTACTGTCTCCTGCATGTGCAAGTTTTGATTTGTTCAACAACTATGAACACAGAGGAAATGAGTTCAAAAGAGTGGTACTTGACTTAAAAAAAAAATTTAAAAGTGTAAAAACTTTGGTGATATGATTAAGGCATGGGCAAATAAGCATATTCAAGGAGATCCGGTAATCTGGGGGATAGTAGTTATACTGTCTATACTCAGTGTATTGGTGGTATATAGCGCTACCGGTACTTTGGCTTATGTCATGAAGGAAGGCAACACAGGATACTATTTGATCAAGCATTCGTCGATCATGCTCTTGAGTTTGTTAGCAATGTGGGTAGCGCATAAAATTGATTACCGTTACTATGCCAAACTTTCCAGATTGGCACTTTGGCTGTGTGTGCCTCTATTGTTCATTACCTGGAAATTTGGATTGAACCTGAATGAGGCTTCAAGATGGATTACGATCCCAATTATTGATCAGGGATTTCAGCCATCTGATTTAGCAAAATTTGCTTTGATAGTTACCCTGTCTTCTATGTTAGCCAAAAGGCAAAATAATATTGAAAATGTAAAGGAATCTCTAATACCGATGCTATTGTGGATAGGTGTGATTTGCGGGCTTATTGCCATGTCAAATTTCTCGACTGCCATTTTGGTTTTCACTACCTGCATGTTGATGTTGTTCATTGGCAGGGTACCAACTAAATATTTACTCATGCTGGTAGCAATAGGTGTGGTAGCTGGGGGTATGGCACTTGTGTTGGGTCAACGAGCAGAAACAGTCATGAGCAGGGTTAAAGCATACGTTTCTGCTGAAGACGTTCCTTATCAGGCAGAGCAGTCATACATAGCCATTGCATCAGGTGGGATAACAGGTTTAGGGCCTGGTAAAAGCCACCAAAGAAACTTTTTACCACATCCTTATTCAGATTTTATCTATGCGATTGTCATAGAAGAGTACGGATTAATAGGTGGTTTTCTTGTATTGTTTTTATACCTGGCGCTGCTATACAGGGGTACACGGGTCGTCTCAACCAGCGAACGGACCTATGGAGGACTTTTATCAGCTGGGCTAAGTTTTACACTGGTATTGCAAGCAATGATAAACATGGGAGTGGCCGTTGGTTTGGGTCCAATTACTGGATTGACTTTGCCTTTAGTAAGTATGGGTGGTACGTCACAATTATTTACAGGTGTGGCATTGGGTATTATTTTGAGTGTGAGCCGGGGAGAAACAGAAGAGTTGAAAAGTGCATCGGTATCTGGTTCGGGAAATACATATAGAAAGGAGATGGAAGTAGCATAATGTCAGGGCAGTCAACATATCGCATCATGATAAGTGGAGGGGGAACCGGTGGGCATACCTATCCGGCCATTGCTATTGCCAATGCCTTGAAACTAGCAGAGCCAAATACGGAAATATTGTTCGTCGGGGCAAAAGGCAAAATGGAGATGGAGAAAGTGCCTGAAGCTGGATATAAAATCATTGGACTCTGGATCAGTGGAATACAAAGGAGCTTAACGCTAGACAACCTTTCATTTCCATTCAAGTTGATTTCCAGCATTTTGAAATCATTCAAATTGCTTAAATCTTTCAAGCCTGATGCTGTAGTTGGAGTAGGTGGATACGCAAGTGGGCCTTTGCTCTTTGCAGCTACCAAAAAGAGAATACCTACTTTAATCCAGGAGCAAAATTCCTATGCGGGAATTACGAATAAACTGTTGGCGAATAGTGTGGATAAGGTTTGTGTGGCTACTGACGGAATGGAGAAGTTTTTCCCAAAAGAAAAATTGGTATTGACAGGTAATCCTGTGAGGACGGATATTGTAGAAGTAGGAAATAAGAAAAATAAGGCATTAGAGTTTTTCGGTTTCAATCCAGAAAAACCAGTGTTATTGATATTAGGAGGAAGTTTGGGAGCAAGAACACTGAACGAGGCAATGGTTACAAGTCTGGACAAACTGATTGCTGCGGATGTACAAGTGATTTGGCAGACAGGTAAATTTTACCATGAAGAAATGTTGACCAGAACGGAAGGCAAGAACCTGAAGAATTTTAAGATTTTGTCATTTTTAAAAGAAATGGATTTGGCTTATGCAGCAGCTGATGTTGTGATTTCACGATCTGGTGCATTGTCGATTTCAGAACTGTGCCTGACTGGGCATCCAGTTGTTTTTGTACCATCTCCAAACGTTGCAGAAGACCATCAAACCAAGAATGCGGAAGCATTGGTTTCCAGAGATGCAGCAATAATGGTCAAAGACAATGTGGCGAAGGAGCAAATGATTGACGTTGCGCTCACATTGATGAATGACGACAACAGAAAGGCTGAACTTTCTCAAAATATTAAAGCAATGGGAAGACCGGAAGCGGCCACAGACATTGCAAACGAAATATTCAAGTT
>CAXBNB010000437.1:0-4539 GCA_963976505.1 uncultured Reichenbachiellaceae bacterium | reverse complement strand
GGCATGACGCCTGAAGAAACGAGTCAATTCATTTTAGTAAAAAGTGAAGATGATGGAGTAACATGGTCCAACCCCATCAATATTACCAAGCAAATTAAAAATCCTAAATGGCAACTGTTGCTGCAAGGGCCAGGCAAAGGGATCACATTAAAAGATGGAACACTTGTTTTTCCAGCCCAATACAAAGACGAAGAACGAATACCACATTCCACCATCATATACAGCTCCGACCATGGTAAAACCTGGAAAATAGGCACTGGAGCAAAGTCAAAAACAACAGAAGCACAGGTTGTGGAATTAGAAGATGGAGCATTGATGCTCAACATGCGCGATGACAGGGGCCGTGTAGCTGGACAAGGAGCTCGATCGGTGGCCATTACTTACGATTTGGGTGCCACGTGGACTGAACACTCCACTTCAAGAAAAGCCCTGGAAGAACCCGTATGCATGGCAAGTCTCATCTCGACCCTGATAGATGGCAAGCAAGTGTTGCTTTTTTCCAATCCTGCTGACAAGTACAACAGGAAAAACTTGACCATCAAAGCCAGCTTTGATCAAGGAAATACCTGGCCAAATGAATACCACCTTTTACTAGACCAAGGAAGAGGCAGAGGCTATTCGTGCATGACAATGATAGATGAAAATACCATTGGGATATTATATGAAGGAAGTCAATCAGACTTAGTGTTTGAAAAAATCAAGGTCTCAGAAATAATCAAGTAAGCCAATTACTTCAGTTGTAATAGAGCAGATATAATTTCAAAGTCATGGTCATCTTTAAGGAGATCGGCATACTTCCGCATGTCTTGATTATTGTCTTCATACACCGCTAAAAGCCAATTTAGCTTATCATTTTTACTCGGTCTTGATTTCGCCATGTCTTGAATAATTTCATTAGATTTTACAGGGTTTGATGACTTTAATAATTTCAAACCCAAGATGGTTTGAAGCGAATTAGGTGCGAGCTTAGCTATGGTATAATCAACAACTTTTTGCTCGTAATCTTTAAAATTGTCTTTATTCAGTTTCTTTAAACAGAGGGCTGCTAAAAAGTCTTCTATTCTTAAATCTGGATCATAAGGCTCTCCTACTCCAAGGTTTTCTGGCCACAACCTTGCCTGATCTACCAGTTTCAGTGCACTGCTGTATTGACTTGAATTCACTTTCTCGATGGCATATAAAAGATGTGCCTGTTCATAGATCTTTCTTCCAACCCCTGCTCCTTCGAACGGCAAAACATCAAGTGTTTTGAGGTAATCAATACACTTTTTATATTGACCGGTATTTAAATAAGCGGTAGAAAGCTTGAGTCCCAACTCATAGTTTCCTTTGAATTTCTTTACCGCTTGAAGTGCCAGTTTCAACGCAATCTGATCGTCGCGTTTTTTTAGATGATAGTCTATGACATTGTCCCAATTTCTCCAATCTTCATTATCAAGAGTCATTGCTTTTTCAAGATCAGCAAGCTGGTCTGTTGTCTTGGTAGTATTTAGCAAATAGGCTCTTGAAGTGTAAAATGGAGCATAATCGGACTTATCTTCGCAAGCTTCAAACAAAGCTGATGCCTCCTCTACCCTATCCTTTGCCCAATAGTTAAGTCCCAAATAATATTTTGCTTTCCAACTACTTGTTTGAGTATTGATCCATTTCAGCATCTCAATAGATTCAGTCCTGTATGGAAAAACATAATCAGGCGAAACTGCCATCATCGCATCAAGGTTCTTTTTGCTTTCTGATGTATTGGATTGCTTCAAAAAAGCTTTCCAACCCAAAATCATTGGATGAGCTGGTGAAACTTCCAATATGTCGGACGCTTCATCATTCAAGCCGTAATTGTAGTAGTGCATTGCCACTTCCAAATAAGCCTGATAAGCCAATTCAGTTTTTATTGATTCACTAAAAGTGCTTTTTTTACTCGCATCTAACAAGCCCATTTCATAGTCAGCTAAGTGGTTAAGGGGATCAATGTCCAATATTTTTGAAATCAGTTTTTGTGCCTCATCTTTCCTTTCCAATTTTCTATTGACAATAGCCAATAAATGCATGGCAATTAGGTTGGTCCCATTGTAGTTCAAAGACTTTCCCAAGTAATCTTGCGCTTTCTTGTATTTCTTTTCTACTAAATAAATGCCTCCCATCTCCATATAAGCAGCAGCTCTAAACTCCATGGATCGGGCAGCCCATCCATAAGATTCCAGCGCATTGGTATTATCACGCATCGATTTGTAAACATTCCCAACGATAAAATTGGCTGCAGGATCGTATGTATCCAATGCCAGTGTTTGACCAGCGTATTGTAAACTCAGTTCATTCATCGCCTTGTTGTAATAAATCTCTGCCAGGGCATTCAGCGCATCAATATAATACGGATCCAATTCCACCGCTTTTGTCAATACTTCAATGGCTTTGGTGAATTTTCTTGATCTTTTTAATTCCAAACCTTCATGAAACAGTAATCCTGCAGTGTTTTCCTTTTTGGGTGGAGAATTAAATTCACGCTTCAGATTTTCCTTTGGGGTGCTGCTGTAAGCCAAATCAAAGGCTTCAACGACGACTTCAAAACCTTCCCCTTGTGCTATTGACAATTCGTCCATAAAAACTTGGTTGGGTGAAAAATCCTGCGTTTTTGAATAAACCTCTTTTCCGTTTTGCAACACCCGAATGGTGGCCTTGCCAGTAGTCAATGCATTCAGTCCTATCTGAAGCTTTCCATTGTTGTTCTTAACATTCAGTACGCCACTATGGGATGCATCTACCATCCCGCCGATCTTGTTATAAGGAAACCAAATCTCATTCCAAGTATCATACCTGTACGGCTGAAACTCCGCTTTGGTAATTGGATTATCTAGGCTATTTGGTGAGAATTGATTCAGCATCCTTCCGGCCTGAAATTCCATGTATTGACCGTCAGTGTCGGTCAGTAAATCCTCCCAAATACCACCTGATCTGGACAATGCCCACAACCAAACTTTCTGTCCCGGCATTTGCTCATAAGGTGCTAAATGACCAAATCCTCTCTGCTCATCATGATAATACCCTCCAAAAAAGTCTTCGTATGCTCCTACTACATGTTGTGAAACATGACTACCAAAATTATTGTTTTCATAAAAATTTTGTTCGATACCTTCTGCATTCACTGGCCAAGGAACTGGTGTACCTGAGTGGGTCAATGCCTGATTGCCGGGGTAGATCATTTCAAATCCATCTCTGGCATGCGCCGCACCCGTCATCCAGTTGTAGTATGATTTCGTGGTATTCGTCGGGTTGAAGTACAATACATTGGTTTCGAAATATGACTTATCACGAGAAAGCTTGATTTCTACCCTCCACTGTGTTCTGGAAGGAAGGTCTATACCACCCACAAAACAACTGACACTGCCATCATCATTTTTCCTAGTAGTATAATCCACAGGAGTGGCAGTTGACGGTGTGTGTCCTATATAGCCAAAGTTAAATTCGATTCCGCCTGAAGTCCATGGCCCACGCAAAGCAATGTTGCGAAATTTCATCACCTCATTTTTGTAAATAAAATCCGCTCCTGTGCTTTTATCAATACCACCCCAAACTTTGCCACCAGCTTCGGGCAATACCATCACTTTGATGTAATCGTTCTCCAAGGTAATGACTTTCCAATCTTTCAATTCACTTTTATGGCTGTATCCATCAAATTTATGATAAGGATATACTGCCGGCTTAGAAACCAGTAATGGAACAGGGTTAGGATTGTCAAATGGATAGGTCGGTATAGAAATCTTTTCTTCTCTGACAGTGGCTGATTGAGCCATCATCGTGTGCGAAATCAAGCTGATAAACAAGCAAAAAACCATTACTTTCAAAAAACAATACTTGAGGTGATCCGATTCCATTTTTTTACTATTTAATATATATTTACTGACATCCGACTTATTTATCCTTTCCTAAAAAAAACGTACGCTTAAAGAATATGAAAAGATTTTTTTGTGATTTCAAAAACACCCCCGTCCCCTAAAGGGGAGAATGAAAATCCCCTTCAGGGGATTTAGGCCTGCCGGACTAGGCAAAGGTGAACTTTTCTATTGTTTTCATTAAGCCAAAATCTTTTTTAGGATACTACTACTTTATTCACTTCCAGAAAAGACTACTGATTATTCTTTCAAATAATTCAAATCAAAAGCAATCACGATATCATTTCCTGTTTCAATCTGTCCAAACATGGCAGAAGGAGGATCAATTTCAAAATCTTTTAATTTAATACCTTTCGACCCTTGAACAGCAATTGCATTTTCTGATGCGGTTAAAGTTAATTCAATTTCTACACTATTTTCTTTTCCGGCTATGGTCAAAACTCCCTTAGCCATTGAGTCCTGGTTTACTGAAATGGCATTAGTTAATTGAAATTTGATTTCAGGAAATTCATCATACAGCAATGCCCTGTGCATCTTGCCATTCATTGTTTCTCCACGTTCGCTTTTCAAGCTTACCACCTTTAATGACAAGTCACTACTGATGATACTTCCTTTCAAAGGTTGATTCTTTTTCGCCTTGCCTTTTATTTCGAAA
>CAXBNB010000436.1:0-4545 GCA_963976505.1 uncultured Reichenbachiellaceae bacterium | reverse complement strand
AGCATTTGGTTATATGGTAAAGACATTCTTATCCGAATTAGCAAGGATTTGTTTGGATGATGGTGTCCAAGTTCTAGCTCATTTTCATGAGTGGATGGCTGGGACGGCTATACCAGATTTAAGAAAAGAACAGATTCCTGTTAAAACTGTTTTCACAACCCATGCTACAATGCTAGGGCGATACTTGGCAATGAATGATCCTTTCTTTTACGATCATTTACCATTTTTGAATTGGGAAGTAGAGGCGAAGAATTTCAATATAGATGCTGTGGTTAGACTGGAGCGGGCATGTGCCCATGGTTCTCATATATTCACCACAGTCAGTGATGTTACAGGTCAGGAATGCATTCACCTGTTGGGTAGAGCACCGGATCAAATTTTACCGAATGGACTCAATATTGAGCGGTTTAGTGTATTGCATGAAGTGCAAAATATCCATCAAAAGTACAAAACCAAGATTCAACACTTTGTGATGGGGCATTTTTTCCAAAGTTATTCGTTTGACTTGGACAAAACGCTCTTTTTCTTCACTTCCGGTAGGTTCGAGTATCGAAACAAAGGGTATGACTTGGCACTTGAAGCTTTGGCTCGACTCAACTGGAAAATGAAAGAGGCCAATTCTGATATGAATGTGGTGATGTTTATTGTTACGAAACAACCCGTCCAGTCAATTAGTCCACATGTGCTCAACTCAAGAGCAGTATTGGAAGAAATTGATGAAAATTGTGATTCCATATTAAAATTGATAAAAAAGAAGCTGTTTCAACATGCTGCAAGCAATCAAGCAGACCATAGATTGCCATCACTCAACGACATGGTGGATGATTATTGGAGGCTTAGGTATAGACGAACCATACAATCCTGGAAGACTGCTAACCTGCCAAGTGTGGTTACTCACAATCTAGTAGATGATGCCAATGATGAGGTGTTACAATTTTTACGAAATTCAAATTTGGTAAATAAACCAGAAGACAAAGTGAAATTTGTGTATCACCCTGATTTTATTTCTACGTCGAGTCCATTGTTTGGACTAGATTATAGTGAATTTGTACGGGGTTGCCATCTTGGTATTTTCCCGAGCTATTACGAACCGTGGGGATACACACCTGTAGAGTGTTTGGCAAGTGGTGTACCTGCTGTGACGTCAGATTTGTCTGGGTTTGGAGATTATATTAAAAATGTACCTACTGGAAACAAGGAACATGGTATGTACATAATAGAAAGAGCCAAAAAAGATTTCAATGTTTCGGCTGATGATTTGGCTGATATTCTTTTCAAGTTTGTGCAGACTACAAGGAAAGAAAGGATTGCTATGAGAAATAAATCAGAAGATCTTTCGGAAGTTTTTGATTGGAAAAATTTATACTCTGAGTATGAAAAAGCCTATATACTTGCTTCCAAAAGTGTCTCCATTGAACCATAATAGAAAGGTTTAAATTTTAACTCAAGACCATTTAACTTAAAACACCAATTACAATATTATGTTTAGCGAACAAGAAAAAAAGCAGATAGAAGAAAGAGGTTCTGACATAGCACAGGTTGAGCAGCAAGTCGAGAATTTTATTAACGGTTTCCCATATTTGAGTGCCGGTAGAGCAGCCTCAGTAGGGGATGGTATCCTCAAATTTAATGAGGAAGAAGTCAAACGCTACCAACAGTTATACATAGACAAATCAAAGAGCAAAAAGATCATCAAATTTGTTCCGGCTTCAGGGGCAGCCAGCAGAATGTTCAAAGAACTGTTCGCTTTTTTAGAGGATAAAGACTTTGAAAACAATAAGGCTGTTCAACAATTTATAAATGGACTAAGCAATTTCGCATTTTATGGAGAATTGACTGCAAATTTGAAATCGAAGGGGTTTGATATTGATGCAGCACTGAAAAGTAAGGACTATAGTACAATTATTTCTGAACTTTTATCGTCCGAAGGCATGGATTATGGCAGCCTGCCTAAAGGGTTGTTGAGGTTTCATAAATATAAAGATCGAGTAAGAACACCAGCTGAAGAGCATTTTTCAGAAGGGGCATCTTATGCCGTAAGTGATGGAAATATCGTGAATTTGCATTTTACTGTTTCGCCTGAACATCAGTCGAAGTTCGAGAGCCATGTGAAGGAGATTAAGCCCTATTATGAGCAACTGTCAGGTGTTACTTATGAAATTGATTTTTCTCAACAAAAAAAATCTACCGATACCATAGCAGTGGATTTAGACAATAAACCATTTAAAGAAGAAGGAAAAATATTGTTTCGCCCAGCAGGACACGGAGCACTTCTGAGCAATTTGAATGATATGGATGGTGATGTTGTATTTATAAAGAATGTCGATAATGTCGTTCCTGACAAATTGAAAGAATCTACCATACAATACAAGCAGGTGATTGGCGGCTTGCTTTTGGAGCTTCAGGACAAGGTATTTGAGTTGACAGGAAAGTTGAAAGATGGAAATGCAGGTATTGAAGAATCAGAACAATTTTTGAGAGATAAGATAAACCTGAAATTGTCAGACAGCTATGCTGGGTGGGGTGAACAAAAAAAGGCCAATTATTTACTGTCTAAGCTAGATAGGCCAATACGTGTCTGTGGTATGGTGAAAAACACTGGAGAACCTGGAGGTGGACCTTTTTGGGTGAAAGATCAAGACGGTTCTGAGGCCATACAAATAGGAGAAACAGCTCAAATTGATTTGTCAAAGCCTGATCAGAAGACTATGTTAAAGAATTCTACGCACTTTAGTCCTACGGATTTGGTATGCGGTATAAAAGATAGAAATGGAAGCAAGTATGATCTCATGAAACACCGAGATCCTCAGACTGGCTTCATTACCAGTAAATCTAAAAGTGGAAGAGACCTAAAAGCACAAGAGCTGCCCGGACTTTGGAACGGTTCTATGTCAGATTGGAATTCTGTGATGGTAGAAGTACCGCTTTCTACTTTCAATCCTGTGAAAACAGTAAATGATTTATTGAAACCAGCCCATCAATAATCGACCATTCTCACTTTATTAAGCCTCGAATTAACAATTTTTAACAGAATTGGTGGTAGAGGCTTGGAAATATCATTTTGTATCTACAAAACTTAATTTATTTTTGCTACCCTCTTAAAAATAGGTAAACGAACATGGAAGCAGCTGCAAGCATTGATTTGAAAAAAGAACATCAGGAAAAGATCAAGAGTGTCTTTGAAGAGATGAAGAAAGTGGTAGTTGGGCAAGACTACATGGTCAATAGACTAATGATAGGATTGTTTACTCAAGGCCATATCTTGCTTGAAGGGGTTCCAGGTCTGGCAAAAACATTGACTGTGAATACGCTGGCCAATGTACTGCACCTAGATTTTAAAAGAATACAGTTTACTCCTGACTTGTTGCCTGCGGATTTGATTGGAACTATGATTTACAATCAAAAGGCGTCTAATTTTGAAGTGAAAAAGGGGCCAATATTTTCAAACTTGATACTTGCAGATGAAGTGAACAGATCACCTGCAAAAGTACAATCAGCATTGCTAGAGGCAATGCAAGAGCGACAAGTAACCATTGGTGAGACTACCTATAAATTGGATCGCCCATTTCTAGTATTGGCTACTCAAAACCCTGTGGATCAAGAGGGTACTTACCCGTTACCTGAAGCACAGGTAGATAGGTTTATGATGAAAGTGCATGTCAACTATCCGTCAAAGGAAGATGAATTAGAGGTCATGAGAAGGATGTCGAATATGGGCTTTAAAGGTGAGGTAAGAACGATGCTGACCAAAGAGGATGTATTTGGTATCAGAGATGAAATCAATAGCATCAAACTCTCTGAGTCACTTGAAAAATATATAATAGAACTTGTTTTTGCTACCAGAGATCCTGAACAATACGGGATGAAGGACGAAGCGCATTACATTCAGTTTGGAGCATCCCCTCGTGCCTCAATTAACCTCAACCTAGCAGCAAAAGCAGTAGCCTATCTTGAAGGACGTGATTTCGTTTTGCCGGAAGACATCAAAGAAATTGCTGATGATGTATTGAACCATAGAATTATCCTTAATTATGAAGCTGAGGCTGATGGAGTCACAACCCACCATATTATTGATACATTGTTGAAAAAAATTAATATCAACAGGTAGTCTGTTTCATTAAGGAGCTGCCATATTATACCAGACCTCATAGAGTAATCTTACGGAAGTTTTCACTTCTGAGAAAAAACTAATTGTAAAATTCAATTTCCTTAGAGATTGCATTTTAATGCACTTTACAATTTCTTAACAATCATAAAATTAGGTTAACAATTCCCCTCTTTTATTTAACCTAAGTATAACAGGTAATTCCTCACCCGTTAACAATTAAGATTCAATTTTGCCGAACAAATAAATAGTTAAAAATTGAATTTTAATCTAAGTAAAAAAGAAATGAAAAAGATTTTAACATTAGCATTAATAGCTACAACAATGCTCTTCGCATCATCTTGTGGCGAGGATGATCCAATAAATCTTGATGCTCCAATCTTGACACCTCCAAGTGCTTCTTCAGTGCAAGTGTCTAACGAAGTGGCGTTAAGCTTTAC
>CAXBNB010000435.1:0-4555 GCA_963976505.1 uncultured Reichenbachiellaceae bacterium | reverse complement strand
ATTGGAATAACCATTTTATTGGGTTTATCTACTGCTTGTCAGGAAGATACAGACAATGAAAGCTCTGTGGTGGAATTGTCGAGTTTTGGACCGACAGGAGTTCAGCATGGTGAAGACATTTTCTTCATAGGCAGTAACCTCAATAAGGTAACAGGAATAATGCTTGCAGGTGTGGAAATTTCCAGCGATCAATTTAAAGAACAAACTACTGAAAAGATAGTACTTACTGTACCCGATGCTGCAACAGAAGGTAAGGTTATTCTGAAAACAACTGAGGGGGATATCGAATCTAAAACTATATTGAGTTTTGAAGTGCCCGTGCTCATTACATTCATTACTCCTGAAGCAAGACCAGGTGCTAATATTACTATTAAAGGTAGTTTTTTAAATTGGGTGGAAGCCATCTGGTTTACTGATGAATTGCTGATAGAGGATTTTGTACAGCAATCACTGAACGAAATTGTAGCTACTGTACCAATAACAGCGAAAACGGGTTCTTTGGTTTTCCAATCCGGAGGCACTGAGCCTTTGACCTTGGAAACCAATGGTGATTTTGTGGTTATACTTCCGGTTGTTACAGAATTGACACCCAATCCACTAAAGCACAGTGATAATTTATCAATTGTGGGTTCAAGTTTGGATTTGGTTACTGAAGTGAGGTTTACAGGAGGTTCTATAGTTATCAGCTTTGTGAGCCAGACTGAAGACAAGATTGAGTTGGTAGTACCCAACGATGCGAAGAGCGGTACTTTGATTCTGGTTGAACCTTCACTTGTGGAAGTGGAGACAACACAAGAGATCAGTATCATCTTACCTGCCATCACTTCATTGAATCCGATACCAGTTAAGATTGGAGATAACCTGACCATCACTGGAACGGATTTAGACTTGGTGGCTGAAATCACAATGCCTGGAGGAATATCTGTTACTTCATTTGTGAGTCAAAGTGCTACTGAAATAGTAGTAACTGTACCAGAAGAAACCATCAACGGCTTTATGAAATTCATCACCATACACGATTATGTGGTTGCCACCGATGTGAAATTGGAGCTTCCTGGAGATGGTCCATCTCCATTGGCTTATGCATTGTATTCCGATGCGCTTGAAAACGGATACCAAGATTGGAGTGGTAATGCTGATGTTGATAATGCTGAAAATGCATTTGATGGTAGTAAAGCGATTAAGTTTTCTTACGCAGGAGGATGGGAAAACTGGGGGGGAGGTTTTTGGCCTGATGCTGCTCCTGCAGGTAGCTATACTGAGTTTACAATATGGACATATGGCGGTACTGGTGCCTCTGGTAAGATTAATATGGTGGTAAACCCTGGGACATGGGACGATAGAAATGTACTAGAAGTAGTTGAAGGAAAATGGACTGAAAACACTTTTCAAATGTCAAGTTTCACTGCGGCAGACGGTACAGTAAACCCAGCGACATGGAGTGACATTCGATTCCAGGCTCAAGGTATTTCTGGAGATGTCTGGTTTGACTATATGGGATTTAGATAAATCACAATACCACAACTCAAATATGAATTGGGCTGGCCGATAAATGTGTTGACCAGCCCTTTTTTGTTCTATTTTCATTCCTCTTCAATTTTAGATGTTAAAGATTGTCTTTTGCTTTATTGGTGTATTTCTACTGACCGTACCCGAAACTTGCTACGGTCAGGAAGTCAGTCCATTTATTGTAATAGATCAGTTTGGATACCAGCCGGAAAGTAAAAAAGTAGCTGTGATCCGTGATCCTCATACGGGTTTTGATTCAGATCAGTCTTTTACTCCGGGCAACAGTTATGTCATCATAAATGACAATACAAAAGATGAAGTTTTTGCCTCAGGTATTACGGCTTGGAAAAATGGTGCTATAGACCAGTCGTCTGGTGATAAAGTCTGGCATTTTGATTTTTCTGATGTTACAACGGTGGGTTCTTATTATGTGCTGGACAAGGTCAGAAATGTAAAATCTTATTCATTCAAAATATCTGAGTCTGTTTACAACGATGTGTTGAGACAAGCGGTGAGGGCATTTTTCTATCAAAGGGCTGGATTTGAAAAATCCTTTCCTTATGCAGATCAGAGGTGGGCAGATGGTGCAAGTCACTTGGGAGCTTTACAAGACACAGAAGCCCACAAATACAGTAATCCAAATAGCTCATCACAAGAAAAGGATGTAAGTGGTGGCTGGTATGATGCAGGGGATTACAACAAATATACCAACTGGACTGCCAATTATGTAGTAGATTTTATGCTGGCCTACCTGGAAAACCCGCAAGTATGGGGCGATGATTATAACCTGCCGGAATCTGGTAATGGTATTCCGGATTTGCTTGATGAAGCCAAATGGGGAATAGATCATTTGTTACGTATGCAACAAACCGATGGAAGTGTGCTCAGTATTGTGGGGTTGGGGCACGCAAGTCCTCCTTCTAGTGCTACCGGACAAAGTCTATATGGAAGTGCCAGCACTTCGGCTACCTTAAATACCGCTGCAGCTTTTGCCCTTTCTTCTAAAGTATTTAAGACGATAGGGATGACAGAATATGCAGACCAATTGGCTTCTAACTCAAAAGCTGCCTGGAATTGGGCTGAAGCTAATTCTGACGTGCTTTTTTACAACAATGATGCTCAATATGGAACTTCCGGTTTGGGTGCAGGACAACAGGAAACGGATGATTATGGGAGGCTGATGGCAAAGTTGGAAGCAGCAGTATTCCTTTTGGATATCACAGGTGAAGGAAATTACAAAACCTTTTTCGATAATTATTATGATCAAGCCCATTTGATCACTTGGAACTGGGCAAGTCCATTTGAGACAACAAATCAGGAGACGCTCTTGTACTACTTGACTATTGAAGGAGGGAACGAAGTAGTACAAAACGAGATAGCAACTAAGTACCAGTCGGCTATGAAATCTCACTTTGATAATTATGAAAACCTGACAGACCCTTACCTAGCTTATATGGACGTATATGTTTGGGGCAGCAACAGTGTGAAGTCAGCTATGGCTCGAATGTTTCTTGATCTGGATCGATATGGTTTACAGCCTGACAAGCATGAGAAAATCACTGAAATAGCTCAATCATACCTTCATTACCTTCATGGTGTCAATCCACTAAGTTTTGTTTATCTGTCCAATATGTATGACTATGGCGGTGATCAATGCGTCAATGAATTTTATCACAGTTGGTTTACAGATGGGAGCGGCCTTTGGGATCGTGTCGGAGAAAGCAAATATGGCCCTGCTCCGGGTTTTTTGGTGGGAGGACCAAACCCTTCTTATGAAAAAGATGGATGCTGTCCCGATAATTGTGGTGGTTCAAATAATGCAAAGTGTAATTCAGAGTCATTGTCACCACCACTGAACCAGCCCGAACAAAAATCATACAAGGATTTTAACCCAAGCTGGCCTTTGAATTCATGGTCGGTTACAGAAAACAGCAATGGGTATCAATTGAATTATATCAGGTTGCTATCAAATCTGGTAGGTGGAAATTATGACTGCCATGGAGATAAAGATGGGAGTGCCAATTTCGATGCATGTGGGCGGTGTTCTGGGGGAAATACTGGCATAGAATCAGTCACTGACCCAAGTCGCTGTGCACCAGTGCTTGGAACCGAAAAGTTATTGAGCAAAGAGCTGGAGATTTTTCCAAACCCGA
Source organism: uncultured Reichenbachiellaceae bacterium (assembly GCA_963976505.1). GTDB lineage: Bacteria > Bacteroidota > Bacteroidia > Cytophagales > Cyclobacteriaceae > CAXBNB01. Next base: position 893 of record CAXBNB010000435.1, on the reverse strand, counting down.
CCTCAGGGAACATCACTGTTCGCAATCACCAAAGAGGAAAAAGCTATCTACAGGTGATTGATTCAACTGGGAAGCTGATTGAAGAGCGTGAGTTCAGAATTCAAACTGTAATGGATGTTTCGCAATACCCTTCGGGCATTTATCAATTCAAAATTTATAGTCAAAATAGCAAAGTTGTAAAGAGAATGGTCAAAATATAAGGATCATAAGTCCTCCAAACCTGACACCTAAATCACTTTAGTTAATCGAATTTCTTATGCATTTCCAAATACCTATTCTTTTTAAAATCAGATTTCTATTAATGCTTGGTTTGTATGCTTTTTCATTTGCATCACTAGCTCAAAAATCGGAAGCAGAAGATGGAGTGTTGTCTGGTACAGAAAAAGCCAATAGCCACACCGGTTTTTCAGGAACGGGATATGTCACCGGGTTCGATCAAGACAATGATGCTGTTACCATGTCTGTCGATGTAGCTGATGAAGGGTTATACGAGCTTTGGGTTGGTTATTCATCACCCAGTGGAGACAAGACCAATGACATTTATATAAATGGTGAATATGCCGGAGGACAGGTCTTTGCTAAATTCAGCGGCTTTAAAGAGTCTAGTTTTGGTAAAATCAGAATGGATGCCGGACAGAATAAAATTAAAGTGGTGAAAAACTGGGGGTATTTTGAATTGGATTATACCAGAATCGAGGTAAGTCAACCCAATGATATAAATAATATTGCTTCCAAATTGGTGAATGAAAAAGCAACGGATGAGGTGCAGTTGCTTTATCGGTATTTGTCGGATATCTATGGACACAGAATATTGTCAGGTCAGCAATCTTCCAATGGTGGTGACAGTGAAATTAATTTCCTTCAAACCAAAACAGGAAAAAAACCAGCCATCA
>CAXBNB010000434.1:0-4587 GCA_963976505.1 uncultured Reichenbachiellaceae bacterium | reverse complement strand
TAGCAATACCTTGCTGTGGTCTTTAGGTAACCCTGACTTAAAACAAAGCTACTCTCATTCATTTTTTATGAGAATGGGAAAATCTAACATTGATAAAAACACCTCTATATCTAACTATACCAGAGTAGAAACTACGCTTAATTACGTAACGAATGAAACTCAATTCGCCAATCAAGACATGGTAATTGAAGGTGTAGAAGTACCTAGAGGAACACAAATTTCGCGACCCATCAATTCAAATGGATATTGGAATGCTACCAACAGTACCACTTACGGTATGCCGATTACCAAATTAAAGTCAAATTTGAACAGTACTATTGGAGTGTCATACAGGCGTCAACCCGGATATAATAATGAAATTGAAAACTTTGCCAGCACCTATTCTGGAAGTGCCAAACTATCTCTGGTAAGTAATTTTAGCAAGGATATTGATTTCAATATTTACTACAGTGCCAGTACCAATACCGTTGTGAACTCTGCTGAAATTAGTAACAATTCCAATAGCAGCTACCTAACTCAGACTTTGGGTGGTAAATTCAACCTGACTTTTTGGAAAGGACTTGTTTTTAGAAGTGATGTTTTTTACCAGAAGTACAATGGTGTGAATGATGCGTTTAACACTGCATACACTTTATGGAATTTAAGTATTGCCAAGAAATTTCTCAAAAACAACTTGGGAGAGTTGGAGCTATCAGTATTTGATTTGTTAAAACAAAATAAAAGCATTAGTCAAAGCGTGACATCAACCTATCTTCAGGAAACAAGAACACAGGTGTTGCAACAGTATTTTATGTTGACTTTCAGCTACCAATTAAGAAAATTTAAAGCATCCAAATAAGATTCCTCGTTTTTGTTATAATTGGTCGCCAATGAATATGTTATATCATTGGTGACCCTTTTATTTTAAATAATTCAGTTGATTTTTTTTGAATTGAATGGATTAGAGTTGAATGGAGGAGATATAATCGTCCACATTTTCCTTTAGTATAATATCAATGGGTAAAATTACATTTTGCAGGCTGTTTTCCTTTTTCACCAAATGATTGAATAAGCTCATTACACCGTGATAACCCTGTTTGGCGGGTCTTTGGCTTATAAGGCAGTCAATCAGCCCGTCTTTGAGGTATTTGATATTACTTTTTATCAAATCATAGCCTATAATTTTAATGCCAGTTACATTTTGATTTTTCAACAAATCTGCAACAATATGAGCCCTAGAACTGGGCACGAAAATCCCCTTGATCTGATGCAATGCGATTTGTTGCACCAATTGATTAGAGCTATTGGACTCCAAGGGCATGTTCAGTTCGAATACTTGGGAGGTGGCTTTATGTTCGCCTAGGTAATCGGAAAAACCTTTGATTCTTTTTTGAATGACCGGAATAATGTCAGATCCACTTTGAATGTTAGTGATCAGAATATTATCACCTGTATTTATCAATGAACTCATCAACCGTCCAGCCACGAGTCCACTACGTTCCGAATGTTGACCTACAAAGGCCATTCTTTTAGAATTCGTAACATCCGAATCGATCAGCACATATTTGATTCCATTTTGATCTAATTGAGAAAAGATGGTATTTTGTTTGCCCATAAACATAGGCGCTGTAATGACTACATCAGGACCATCAGATATTAGTTGTTTGCTTTTCTCTAAAAAGTCTTCTTCTCTTTTTAGATCGAAAAAGTAAAACTTGATATTGATGCCATGATCCGATATTTCTCCCAGTGCTTGGCGAATGCCTAGAATAGGGTAGTGCCAATAGTCGTTGGTATCGGTTGAGTCGGGTAAAAATACAGCCAGGTTGTGATTGACTTTTGTAGCTAATGAACGGGCAATGAGATTTGGACGGTAGCCTAGCTTTTCAATTACTTCATTTACCCTTTCTGCAGTTTTGGCAGAAACCTCACCTCTATTGTGAATTACTCTGTCCACTGTTCCAATTGATACATTGGCATGGGCGGCTATGTCTTTTACGCTTACTTTTTTAATGATTTCTCTATTTAGTCAAACAAAAATGTCCCTTTTTTAGGAATAATTCGAGATTCAATCTCTTTAATATTAAAATAAATATGGGCTTTTTTTTGGAACGAAAAAAGTAATTTCTTAGTTTCGTGTACGTTAACGGTAAATCGTTTGGCAGAAATATTAACTTTTCAAGAATCTATATAAATAACAAATGAGTAAGAATTTATTTGACCTAACCGGTAAAGTAGCTGTAATCACAGGAGGAGTATTAGGTGGAAGCATGGCCATTAGTCTAGCTGAAGCAGGAGTGAAAGTGGTGATTTTAGATTTGCATAAAGAGGCTGCTGAGTCCCGAGCTCAGGAAATAATTGGTTTAGGTGGAGAGGCCATTGGTTTGGCTGGAAATGTTTTGGATCAGGATAATCTAGAGCTAGTCAAAGAAGATGTCCTTAGCAAATGGGGAACAGTTGATATTCTCATCAATGCCGCTGGTGGAAATATGCCAGGTGCTACGATTACTCCTGAGCAAACCATATTTGACTTGTCTATAGATGCATTTAGAAAAGTGTCTGACCTCAACCTCAACGGTTCGGTGATTCCTTCATTGGTATTTGGTAAAATAATGGCCAACAATGGTATTGGAACGATCATCAATATTTCATCCATGTCTGTTGGGCAGGCTATTACGCGAGTAGCTGGATATTCAGCATCGAAGGCTGCTATAGAAAATTTCACAAGATGGATGGCAGTAGAGATGGCTCATAAATATGGTGAAGGCATTAGAGTAAATGCAATCGCTCCAGGATTTTTCATTGGTGAACAAAACAGGGCACTGTTGACCAACCCAGATGGTTCTTATACTGAGAGAGGTAATATTGTGATCAAAAAAACTCCAATGGGAAGGTTTGGTGTCGCTGAAGAACTGAACGGTGCTATCCAATACCTATGCAGCGGTGCTTCAAAATTCGTTACTGGAATTGTAATTCCTATAGACGGAGGATTTAGTGCTTTTAGTGGAGTTTAAATACAAGTTCTGCATTTGGTTCGTTAGGCAGTAGCACTGACTAGCTAAAGGGTTCAAATTATAAATTATACAAATAAAGATAAATTACGAAAATGAGTTTATTACAAACATGGAGATGGTACGGGCCTAATGATATGGTATCGTTAGATGATGTGCTACAGGCAGGCGCAAAAGGAATTGTCAATGCACTCCATCATATACCGGTAGGAGAGGTATGGTCTGTTGAAGAAATTCTAAAGAGAAAAAAGATCATCGAGTGGGATGAGAAAAAGAACAAACCAAGAGATTTGAAATGGTCTGTGGTAGAAAGTGTCAATATTCATGAATCTATCAAAAAAGGAAGTGCAGACAGAGATCAAATGATTGAAAATTACATTCAGACGATCAAAAACCTTTCTGAATGTGGTATCTATACGGTTTGTTATAATTTTATGCCAATTCTCGATTGGACAAGAACCGATCTGGTATATGAGGTGGAAGACGGCTCGAAAGCACTTCGCTTTGATGCCATCAATTTGGCAGCATTTGACCTGTTTATTTTGAAAAGGACAGAGGCAAAAGGTGAATACATACCGGAAGTAATTCAAAAAGCTCAGGAAAGATTTGACTCGCTCAATCAAGAAGAAAGAGAACTGTTGCAGAAAAATGTATTGGCAGGATTACCGGGAACTACTGACATTATAGAAATAGAAGACTTTAGGAAATTCTTAGCCCAATACGAGCACATTGATGCGGCTGCTTTGAAAAGCAACCTCAAATATTTCCTTGAAAGAGTGGTACCTGAAGCCGAAAAGGCAGGAATAAAGCTATGTTGTCATCCAGATGATCCACCGTACCCAATTTTCGGATTGCCAAGGATAATTTCAAACGAAGAAGATCTGATCTATTTGATCAGTTGTGTTGATAGCCCGAGTAACGGGATCACTTTTTGTACAGGGTCTTTAGGACCGAATGTATCAAATGATCTACCTGCCATCATTGAAAAGGTAGGACATAAGATTCACTTTTTGCATTTAAGAAATGTTCAACGCCAGGCTGATGGAAGTTTCTATGAAGCAGATCATCTTACTGGAAGTACAGACATGTACGCAGTGATGCTGGCATTGGTCAAAGAAGTGAATAAGAGAAAGGAGAGTGGGAGAGACGATTTTGCCATTCCTATGCGACCTGATCACGGACACCAAATGTTAGATGACCTCAACAAACATGTTCCTTTTGCTGGTTATTCAGCTATTGGACGTTTGAGAGGGTTAGCCGAATTGAGAGGATTGGAATTGGGTATTTCAAGGACCCTAGAAAGCAAATAAATAATTAAAAAAAAGAAATTAAACACAAACACTATATACACGATGAAGAGAATTCAAATTATCGCTATCATTTTGTCATTGACCTTTTCTGGTTTCGCTCAAAAGAAGCAATCTGATGGGTGGACAAACCTTTTTAATGGAAAAAATTTCAAAGGATGGAAAATTCTGAATGGAACAGCTAAATACACAGTAGATCAGGGTGAAATTGTGGGAACCAGTGAAGTAGGAACTCCCAATACATTTTTGACTACCAAGGAGTATTATGGTGATTTTATATTAGAATATGA
>CAXBNB010000433.1:0-4589 GCA_963976505.1 uncultured Reichenbachiellaceae bacterium | reverse complement strand
TAACAGGTGCGTTGCAGCGCAAACTGTTTGACTCTCTTTGCTGAATTCTACTTTTTAGTCAGCAGAAGTACGGGTTGAATCTGATCTGGGTGAATCATGTGTAGGTGATTGTCAATAGACACAACACGTTTGTCAATATGCTTTAAGAATTTTATGAGCTGTGTTTCCAACACTAAAAGTTGACCGTCATAAGAATACATGCCAGATTCTTTCATCAGTTCTTTTTTGTTTTTCTCCAAGTCTTTGCGTGTGTTGCAACTTTCTTTAAGGAATCCTATAAATCCTTTAATGCCATATTCCGTCTCAAATTTTCCTATGTCCTTAGACGTCTTTTTGTATTCTCTGTGACTCACGTCATGGTTTATAGGGTTGTTTTTCATGATGTCGAGCACAATTGAATCGTAATGGTGCAAGGCTTCTAAAATTCCAATGGTTTGCGTTGAGTATTCAGCGCTTTTGCAAAATGTAGTCAATCCTGAATATGTTTTCAACTCCCCTGACACCTCCAGCCATTGTGCTGTCAAGTGGTCATATTCTTCTTCGATGTGCCCTTCGTTTTGAGCATAAACAACTTGGGTGAGGATAAAACTAACAGCAATCAAGACTGTTACTTTATACAACTGAGCAAATGGATTTTTCATAACTATTGAATTAATATCTATGCAAATCTATAAATCAACTGTGGCAGAACTTATCATTGAAAATTTGTAAATTTCAGTAGGTATAAATACCTATTTCGGCTTTTAGTAAGGGTAAATCCCGTACTGTTTTAAGGAAGAAAAGGGTTGTACCCCGGCTGGATGCTGCATCTAGCCGAGGGTTTTCACCAACCATACCGAACCAACTCCGGTAATATAAACAGGCGCATTTACTGGGAGATTAATTTAACTCTGGAGATACCGTTAGTGATAAATCCATTTTGTAAATGCTCAAATAGGGGCGTCTCCCCTAATCGTTTTTAGCAAGCATCTTTAGCGGCACCAACTGATGTTCTGGGTGAATCATATGGATGTTGTCATCAATTGATACTACTTTTTTGTCAATGCGCTTCATAAATCTGTAAAGCATTGTTTCCAATATGTAAATCCTTCCATCAAAGGAATACATCTGTGATTGTTTCAATAAATTCATTCTATTTTTTTCTAGCCCTTGTAAATAATCGCAGTTGTCGTCCATGAAACTGATGAACTTTTCGCTTTCGTGAGATGATTCGAATTTTTCAATGTCTTTCAGTGTACTTTTAAAAGCTTTTTGGCCACTGTATTTGTCGGTTGTAGTGTCTTTGAGTATTTCAAATACCACTGCATTATAGTGATGTAATGACTCTAGTACATTGATCGAATTTTGTTGGTAGTCGGGATCATTGCAATAATTACTCAACCCCTTGTACTCTTTTATTTCATCTGATATTTCCAGCCATTTATCAGTGAGGTACTCGTACTGTTTTTCTATTGATTCTGTAGCATAGCCTTGTGCTTGCGCATTGAATCCATACATAAAACCAGCCACTATTAAAAGAACACTTTTGTAGAAGTAATTGGATTGCTTTTTCATAATGCTTTGGATTAATTACAATACAAAAGTAGGGAGCCAGTTCACGCGCTATCCTCATGAAATAGTTGTAAAAATTAACCATGAATAATCCATATAGTCACCATCCGTAAAAATGCATAGGCATTGTGTACCAGTCTGTTATTGCCCTTTAATCGTGCCGTTGTTCAGGTATAAATAATCTAATTTTGTTTTAAATCATTAATCGATAAAATATGGAAGAGAACCGACCAGATGGTAGAAATAGGAATGACGTTAAAGTTGGGGCGAGTGTAGAAGTGGTTCAAAAGCACCATCAGCGATCAGGAGAACTGACAGAAGGTATTGTAAAGAGACTTTTGACTAAATCTTCAAACCACACACACGGTATTAAAGTGCAGTTGGAATCAGGAGAGGTAGGTCGTGTCAAGAACATACTGCAATGAGCGTTGGTGTTTCCTGATGCAAAAAAAACGCATTGCACCGCTTAATTTTTAACAAAAAAACCGATCGTAATTTTCATTTATTTTTATAATATGCTCGTATCATTACCTCTATGAAATCAAATAACCTTCCATTGTTTGTAGTTCCGGCTCTGATTTGGGGTTCCACATGGCTTGTGATTACTTTCCAATTGGGGCAGGTAGATCCTTTGATTTCCGTCGTTTACCGTTTCTTAATAGCTGGTTTGCTGTTGCTTGGGTATTGTCTGGTAAAAGGTGTGAACATGAGGTTCTCGTTAAAAGATCATGTTTTCATGGTTTTTCAGGGGATTTTGCTTTTTGGAGTTAATTATTGGTTGGTGTATGAATCAGAACAATACATTGCCAGTGCATTGGTTGCAGTGGCATTTTCTACTGTCATCTTTATGAACTCTGGGTTTGGTGCGCTTTTCTTGGGTAGAAAAATCAATAAAAAGGTAATCACAGCAGCCATTGCAGGGCTTTGTGGTACTGTGCTTATCTTTTGGGGGGAGTTGTTCAAAATACAAATGTCCGGAGATACCTTGAAAGGCACTATTCTGGCCATTGGCTCGGTAGTGCTGGCATCACTGGGGAATATTACGTCAGCAAGAAATTCGCAGGAAAAAATCCCAGTACTGCAGGCCAATACTTTTGGGATGCTCTACGGTTGTACATTAATGGCAATAGTTGCGCTCCTATTGGGTCGCCCATTTACATTTGACAGTTCTATGTCTTATGTATTGTCGCTTATCTACCTTTCTGTATTTGGTTCCATAGTAGCATTTGGCACTTACCTTACACTTGTTGGAAAGATTGGAGCTGACAAAGCAGCCTATGCTTTGGTGGTCATCCCTGTAATAGCCATAGTGATGTCTTTAATCTTTGAAGACTACCAAATTACGATGAGCACCTTTTTTGGCGTATTGCTTATATTGAGTGGAAATATATTGGCTCTTAGAAAGTGATTTCTATTCTTTTGGTTAAAAAGGAAGACTGTCTCAAAAGGATTGATCAATTGCTGGATTCCTGATTGCCGTCAGGCAGGTTCCGGTATCCCTTTAAGACAGCCTTCGTTTTTGTGTTATATCAATTGTCTACGGTATCAAAACTTTCTTCACCGTGGTAGCCAATGTCCATCCCTTGATCTTCAAGGTTGTCATCTACTCTTCCACCTCCTGTAATCAATGTAGTTACTTTGAAAAGTATCGCTGATCCAATTCCAGCGAAAGCAATAGTTGCTACTACAGCTACAAGCTGAGACCATACCTGACCTGGATTTCCATAAAATAAACCTGCAGCCCCATTGATTTCTGGATTGGCTAAAAAGCCTGTAGCAATAGCTCCAAATATCCCTACCAAACCATGAATACCAAATACATCCAATGTATCGTCATAGCCCAGCATGTTTTTAAGCTTAACCACGCCAAAATAGCCAATGGCACCAGAGAACATACCGATCACCAAAGCGCCTGTGACATCTACATAGCCAGATGCCGGAGTGATGCCCACAAGACCTGATACCACACCTGAAGCAGATCCCAACAATGTTGGTTTCTTGTCCGATGTTGACCATTCAATTAACAACCATGTAAATCCGCCAGCAGCAGCAGCTACATTTGTCACCAATATAGCATTGGCGGCAATAAAGTCAGCAGCAAGTTGACTCCCTCCATTAAATCCAAACCAGCCAAACCAAAGCAAAGAACTTCCCAGCAGCATTAATTTTGTAGAAGATGGCCTATTGTCGTCACTATGGTGATCTCTTCTGTTGCCTAGCATGTAAGTCAAAACAAGGCCTGATATACCGGCATTTATATGGATCACAGTTCCTCCTGCAAAATCCAATTCGCCATGATTGCTAAGTATGCCACCACCCCATACCATGTGTGCTATGGGTGAGTAGATTAAGGCGACCCAGAGGATGGAAAATATGATCCAGGTTGAGAATTTCACCCGCTCAATAATAGAACCACTTACCAGAGCAACAGCAATAGCAGCAAACGTTCCCTGAAACATTACATACAACAAGTGTGGAATGGTTCCGGAGAGATCGTCGATTTTTATACTGTTCAACATGAAATACTCAAATCCCCCTATAAAGTTATTTCCTGATCCGAATGCGAAACTGTATCCTATTATCACCCATACTAATGTAGCAGTACAAAAGGCAGTGTAACTCATTCCGATAGTGTTCAATACACTTTTGCGTTGAGTCAAACCTCCGTAAAATAAGGTAAGTCCTGCAGGAGTCATGAGCATAACCAATGCTGTGGCAATGAGCATCCAGGCGGTATCTCCTGTATTGATGCCGGTACTGTCTTGGGAATAACCACATAGTGGTATTGTTAGCGCCATTGTAAGGGCGGTAATAAATTTACGATTCATAGTTGAGAGTTTTAGTTTAATTTTTATTCGTATTGTGGTAGTATATATGAACTATCATGAAATAATGCATAGTATAATACCCTGTGGGGAATAAATTATTGCAATAATAATTAAATTAGGATTATTTATTATCCTAAGGTGTGATAAAGTGTATTTTTTCGGTTGATGTTGTGAAAAAGACATACAATTTACAAACTAAAGAGGAGTCAG